>NZ_JAOWGW010000045.1:0-11168 GCF_030332945.1 Citrobacter sp. Cpo037 | reverse complement strand
CGTGAAGAAGTGGCAGATCCCGCGATTCATCAACACGGATAAAGCGCCCGCCTATGGTCGCGCGCTTGCTCTGCTCAAACGCGAAGGCCGGTGCCAGTCTGACGTTGAACACCGACAGATTAAGTACCGGAACAACGTGATTGAATGCGATCATGGCAAACTGAAACGGATAATCGGCGCCACGCTGGGATTTAAATCCATGAAGACGGCTTACGCCACCATCAAAGGTATTGAGGTGATGCGTGCACTACGCAAAGGCCAGGCCTCAGCATTTTATTATGGTGATCCCCTGGGCGAAATGCGCCTGGTAAGCAGAGTTTTTGAAATGTAAGGCCTTTGAATAAGACAAAAGGCTGCCTCATCGCTAACTTTGCAACAGTGCCCCCTCGGCTACCACCTCCATTGTCGTTTTCAGAAGACGGCTGCACTGAACGTCAGAAGCCGACTGCACTATAGCAGCGGAGGGGTTGGATCCATCAGGCAACGACGGGCTGCTGCCGGCCATCAGCGGACGCAGGGAGGACTTTCCGCAACCGGCCGTTCGATGCGGCACCGATGGCCTTCGCGCAGGGGTAGTGAATCCGCCAGGATTGACTTGCGCTGCCCTACCTCTCACTAGTGAGGGGCGGCAGCGCATCAAGCGGTGAGCGCACTCCGGCACCGCCAACTTTCAGCACATGCGTGTAAATCATCGTCGTAGAGACGTCGGAATGGCCGAGCAGATCCTGCACGGTTCGAATGTCGTAACCGCTGCGGAGCAAGGCCGTCGCGAACGAGTGGCGGAGGGTGTGCGGTGTGGCGGGCTTCGTGATGCCTGCTTGTTCTACGGCACGTTTGAAGGCGCGCTGAAAGGTCTGGTCATACATGTGATGGCGACGCACGACACCGCTCCGTGGATCGGTCGAATGCGTGTGCTGCGCAAAAACCCAGAACCACGGCCAGGAATGCCCGGCGCGCGGATACTTCCGCTCAAGGGCGTCGGGAAGCGCAACGCCGCTGCGGCCCTCGGCCTGGTCCTTCAGCCACCATGCCCGTGCACGCGACAGCTGCTCGCGCAGGCTGGGTGCCAAGCTCTCGGGTAACATCAAGGCCCGATCCTTGGAGCCCTTGCCCTCCCGCACGATGATCGTGCCGTGATCGAAATCCAGATCCTTGACCCGCAGTTGCAAACCCTCACTGATCCGCATGCCCGTTCCATACAGAAGCTGGGCGAACAAACGATGCTCGCCTTCCAGAAAACCGAGGATGCGAACCACTTCATCCGGGGTCAGCACCACCGGCAAGCGCCGCGACGGCCGAGGTCTTCCGATCTCCTGAAGCCAGGGCAGATCCGTGCACAGCACCTTGCCGTAGAAGAACAGCAAGGCCGCCAATGCCTGACGATGCGTGGAGACCGAAACCTTGCGCTCGTTCGCCAGCCAGGACAGAAATGCCTCGACTTCGCTGCTGCCCAAGGTTGCCGGGTGACGCACACCGTGGAAACGGATGAAGGCACGAACCCAGTGGACATAAGCCTGTTCGGTTGGTAAGCTGTAATGCAAGTAGCGTATGCGCTCACGCAACTGGTCCAGAACCTTGACCGAACGCAGCGGTGGTAACGGCGCAGTGGCGGTTTTCATGGCTTGTTATGACTGTTTTTTTGTACAGTCTATGCCTCGGGCATCCAAGCAGCAAGCGCGTTACGCCGTGGGTCGATGTTTGATGTTATGGAGCAGCAACGATGTTACGCAGCAGGGCAGTCGCCCTAAAACAAAGTTAGCCATATGAACTCGGAATCAGTACGCATTTATCTCGTTGCTGCGATGGGAGCCAATCGGGTTATTGGCAATGGTCCTAATATCCCCTGGAAAATTCCGGGTGAGCAGAAGATTTTTCGCAGACTCACTGAGGGAAAAGTCGTTGTCATGGGGCGAAAGACCTTTGAGTCTATCGGCAAGCCTCTACCGAACCGTCACACATTGGTAATCTCACGCCAAGCTAACTACCGCGCCACTGGCTGCGTAGTTGTTTCAACGCTGTCGCACGCTATCGCTTTGGCATCCGAACTCGGCAATGAACTCTACGTCGCGGGCGGAGCTGAGATATACACTCTGGCACTACCTCACGCCCACGGCGTGTTTCTATCTGAGGTACATCAAACCTTCGAGGGTGACGCCTTCTTCCCAATGCTCAACGAAACAGAATTCGAGCTTGTCTCAACCGAAACCATTCAAGCTGTAATTCCGTACACCCACTCCGTTTATGCGCGTCGAAACGGCTAACCATTCCGTCAACGGGACGCCAAAATGCTGCGCATTTTGGTTCCCTCCGCTGCGCTCCGGCTCTCGTTACGTCCAACGTTAGCACCACTGAAACCCAGCTTTATTTAGCTCATGTTTATTCAAACGGCATTTAGCTTTTCAGGCGTTATTCAGTGCCTGTTTTGCCTTTTTTCCGGGCTTCGCCTGCATGGGCTGCGCAGGTTTTCAGTCTTTTTGGCCTCTAGCCCTTGCGTAGCAAGCGCAAGCAGCTATCGTTTTTGCAGTGCTGTGCCGCCTCGGTGGCGCAGCGTTTTTTCACGGTTAGCGCCCGTCGCCAAATTCAAGTTATCCGTTTTGGCTTCTGGTTCTAACATTTCGGTCAAGCCGACCCGCATTCTGCGGTCGGCTTACCTCGCCCGTTAGACATCATGAGGGAAGCGGTGACCATCGAAATTTCGAACCAACTATCAGAGGTGCTAAGCGTCATTGAGCGCCATCTGGAATCAACGTTGCTGGCCGTGCATTTGTACGGCTCCGCAGTGGATGGCGGCCTGAAGCCATACAGCGATATTGATTTGTTGGTTACTGTGGCCGTAAAGCTTGATGAAACGACGCGGCGAGCATTGCTCAATGATCTTATGGAGGCTTCGGCTTTCCCTGGCGAGAGCGAGACGCTCCGCGCTATAGAAGTCACCCTTGTCGTGCATGACGACATCATCCCGTGGCGTTATCCGGCTAAGCGCGAGCTGCAATTTGGAGAATGGCAGCGCAATGACATTCTTGCGGGTATCTTCGAGCCAGCCATGATCGACATTGATCTAGCTATCCTGCTTACAAAAGCAAGAGAACATAGCGTTGCCTTGGTAGGTCCGGCAGCGGAGGAATTCTTTGACCCGGTTCCTGAACAGGATCTATTCGAGGCGCTGAGGGAAACCTTGAAGCTATGGAACTCGCAGCCCGACTGGGCCGGCGATGAGCGAAATGTAGTGCTTACGTTGTCCCGCATTTGGTACAGCGCAATAACCGGCAAAATCGCGCCGAAGGATGTCGCTGCCGACTGGGCAATAAAACGCCTACCTGCCCAGTATCAGCCCGTCTTACTTGAAGCTAAGCAAGCTTATCTGGGACAAAAAGAAGATCACTTGGCCTCACGCGCAGATCACTTGGAAGAATTTATTCGCTTTGTGAAAGGCGAGATCATCAAGTCAGTTGGTAAATGATGTCTAACAATTCGTTCAAGCCGACCGCGCTACGCGCGGCGGCTTAACTCCGGCGTTAGATGCACTAAGCACATAATTGCTCACAGCCAAACTATCAGGTCAAGTCTGCTTTTATTATTTTTAAGCGTGCATAATAAGCCCTACACAAATTGGGAGATATATCATGAAAGGCTGGCTTTTTCTTGTTATCGCAATAGTTGGCGAAGTAATCGCAACATCCGCATTAAAATCTAGCGAGGGCTTTACTAAGCTTGCCCCTTCCGCCGTTGTCATAATCGGTTATGGCATCGCATTTTATTTTCTTTCTCTGGTTCTGAAATCCATCCCTGTCGGTGTTGCTTATGCAGTCTGGTCGGGACTCGGCGTCGTCATAATTACAGCCATTGCCTGGTTGCTTCATGGGCAAAAGCTTGATGCGTGGGGCTTTGTAGGTATGGGGCTCATAATTGCTGCCTTTTTGCTCGCCCGATCCCCATCGTGGAAGTCGCTGCGGAGGCCGACGCCATGGTGACGGTGTTCGGCATTCTGAATCTCACCGAGGACTCCTTCTTCGATGAGAGCCGGCGGCTAGACCCCGCCGGCGCTGTCACCGCGGCGATCGAAATGCTGCGAGTCGGATCAGACGTCGTGGATGTCGGACCGGCCGCCAGCCATCCGGACGCGAGGCCTGTATCGCCGGCCGATGAGATCAGACGTATTGCGCCGCTCTTAGACGCCCTGTCCGATCAGATGCACCGTGTTTCAATCGACAGCTTCCAACCGGAAACCCAGCGCTATGCGCTCAAGCGCGGCGTGGGCTACCTGAACGATATCCAAGGATTTCCTGACCCTGCGCTCTATCCCGATATTGCTGAGGCGGACTGCAGGCTGGTGGTTATGCACTCAGCGCAGCGGGATGGCATCGCCACCCGCACCGGTCACCTTCGACCCGAAGACGCGCTCGACGAGATTGTGCGGTTCTTCGAGGCGCGGGTTTCCGCCTTGCGACGGAGCGGGGTCGCTGCCGACCGGCTCATCCTCGATCCGGGGATGGGATTTTTCTTGAGCCCCGCACCGGAAACATCGCTGCACGTGCTGTCGAACCTTCAAAAGCTGAAGTCGGCGTTGGGGCTTCCGCTATTGGTCTCGGTGTCGCGGAAATCCTTCTTGGGCGCCACCGTTGGCCTTCCTGTAAAGGATCTGGGTCCAGCGAGCCTTGCGGCGGAACTTCACGCGATCGGCAATGGCGCTGACTACGTCCGCACCCACGCGCCTGGAGATCTGCGAAGCGCAATCACCTTCTCGGAAACCCTCGCGAAATTTCGCAGTCGCGACGCCAGAGACCGAGGGTTAGATCATGCCTAGCATTCACCTTCCGGCCGCCCGCTAGCGGACCCTGGTCAGGTTCCGCGAAGGTGGGCGCAGACATGCTGGGCTCGTCAGGATCAAACTGCACTATGAGGCGGCGGTTCATACCGCGCCAGGGGAGCGAATGGACAGCGAGGAGCCTCCGAACGTTCGGGTCGCCTGCTCGGGTGATATCGACGAGGTTGTGCGGCTGATGCACGACGCTGCGGCGTGGATGTCCGCCAAGGGAACGCCCGCCTGGGACGTCGCGCGGATCGACCGGACATTCGCGGAGACCTTCGTCCTGAGATCCGAGCTCCTAGGGATCGCCTCAGAAAACGGAAAATAAAGCACGCTAAGCCGTAAGTAAGCGTGCTCCTGTGAAAGCCACAGCTAAAACTGCGTAGTACACATAGAGGTATTTTTTTCTAGATTTATATCGAATTTCGTTATCGAATTTCGCTTATTATTGATCAACTCGTTGCAGATCATGAAGGCGAAAGTATGACGAATAACCCTACCGATGACAGCAGACCATGGTCGGTCTTTCTTATTTTTCTGCGGCTTGGATTGACATCTTTTGGCGGCCCCATTGCGCACTTGGGCTACTTCCGCGCCGAATTTGTCACACGGCGGCGCTGGCTCTCCGAACGGAGCTATGCTGACTTGGTCGCGCTTTGTCAGTTCTTGCCAGGGCCTGCAAGCAGCCAGGTCGGCATAGCGGTAGGACTGTCTCGGGCTGGATACAGCGGGGCGCTGGCTGCTTGGGCTGGCTTCACGCTGCCGTCTGCCATAGCCTTGATCCTTTTTGCGCTCGGCATCTCCAGCTATGGCGATTACGTCTCGCAGGGCGCGTTGCATGGCTTAAAAGTGGTGGCTGTGGCCGTGGTCGCTCAAGCAGTATGGGGCATGGCGCGTAACCTATGCACGGATGGGCTGCGAGTCACCATCATGGCAATTGCTACCTGCGTCGTTTTACTTGTGCCGTCCGCGTGGGGACAGGTTGGCGTGATTGCTATCGCAGGCATCGCAGGCCGGTTATTGTTCAAGCCAGCGAAAGTTGTTGAGCATGACCCCCTACCTATCACGGTCAGTCACCGGGCCGGCGTGCTTTGGCTCTCGCTGTTCTTTGTCTTGCTGATTGGCCTGCCGGTGTTGGCCGAACTGATGCCAAGTCAAACCATGGCAATGGTGGATTCCTTCTATCGTGTCGGATCACTGGTGTTCGGCGGTGGTCACGTTGTGCTGCCATTACTGCAAGCCGAAGTGGTGCCCTCCGGCTGGGTCAACAATGAATCCTTTCTCGCGGGGTACGGGGCAGCTCAAGCGGTGCCCGGCCCTTTGTTCACGTTCGCCGCGTTTCTTGGTGCCTCGATGAACACCGCCCCGTCGGGCTGGATCGGCGGCATTGTGTGTCTGCTGGCTATCTTCGCGCCCTCGTTCTTGCTGGTCGTCGGATCAATGCCATTTTGGGAGCGTTTGCGCCGCAATACAGGCATCCAAGCTGCGCTGGCCGGGATCAATGCCGCTGTAGTCGGCTTGCTGCTGGCCGCGCTGTATCAGCCTGTATGGACTAGCGCCATCTTTCAGCCGCAAGACTTCGGCTTGGCATTAGTTGCCCTTGTCGCACTTATGTTCTGGAAGCTCCCGCCGTGGCTGGTTGTCCTCGGTAGCGGTGCAGCTGGGTGGCTGTTGAGCGTCGCTCTGTGAGGCACAAAAAATGACTGACAAAGACCTCTACGGCGGTTTGATCCGCCTGCACATCCTTCACCATGCAGCCGAGGAACCTGTCTTTGGGCTGGGGATCATCGAAGAGCTACGCCGACACGGCTACGAGATGAGCGCTGGCACCGTGTACCCGATGCTGCACGGCCTGGAAAAAAAAGGCTATCTGACCTCACGCCACGAACGCACCGGGCGACGTGAACGGCGTGTTTATGACATCACTGAACAAGGCAGAACTGCACTTGCTGATGCGAAAACAAAGGTCAAGGAGCTGTTCGGAGAGTTGGTAGAAGGTGGTTGAGTTTTTGCTTCTATGTCAGGTTGAGCTATACCCTAACTGGATTGTCATTTTCAGAAGACGACTGCACCAGTTGATTGGGCGTAATGGCTGTTGTGCAGCCAGCTCCTGACAGTTCAATATCAGAAGTGATCTGCACCAATCTCGACTATGCTCAATACTCGTGTGGGCTCTGTTGCAAAAATCGTGAAGCTTGAGCATGCTTGGCGGAGATTGGACGGACGGAACGATGACGGATTTCAAGTGGCGCCATTTCCAGGGTGATGTGATCCTGTGGGCGGTGCGCTGGTATTGTCGCTATCCGATCAGCTATCGCGACCTTGAGGAAATGCTGGCGGAACGCGGCATTTCGGTCGACCATACGACGATCTATCGCTGGGTCCAGTGCTACGCCCCGGAGATGGAGAAGCGGCTGCGCTGGTTCTGGCGGCGTGGCTTTGATCCGAGCTGGCGCCTGGATGAAACCTACGTCAAGGTGCGGGGCAAGTGGACCTACCTGTACCGGGCAGTCGACAAGCGGGGCGACACGATCGATTTCTACCTGTCGCCGACCCGCAGCGCCAAGGCAGCGAAGCGGTTCCTGGGCAAGGCCCTGCGAGGCCTGAAGCACTGGGAAAAGCCTGCCACGCTCAATACCGACAAAGCGCCGAGCTATGGTGCAGCGATCACCGAATTGAAGCGCGAAGGAAAGCTGGACCGGGAGACGGCCCACCGGCAGGTGAAGTATCTCAATAACGTGATCGAGGCCGATCACGGAAAGCTCAAGATACTGATCAAGCCGGTGCGCGGTTTCAAATCGATCCCCACGGCCTATGCCACGATCAAGGGATTCGAAGTCATGCGAGCCCTGCGCAAAGGACAGGCTCGCCCCTGGTGCCTGCAGCCCGGCATCAGGGGCGAGGTGCGCCTTGTGGAGAGAGCTTTTGGCATTGGGCCCTCGGCGCTGACGGAGGCCATGGGCATGCTCAACCACCATTTCGCAGCAGCCGCCTGATCGGCGCAGAGCGACAGCCTACCTCTGACTGCCGCCAATCTTTGCAACAGAGCCCGCCGTGCTAGTCTGCTCGGTGATGGTGGAGTGAAGCCAACCCGCAATCGGGTTATGAATCTGCATCGCGATTCGCAATCAGCTGTCTCTTGAGCATGTCGAACTCCTGCGATGTTATCTCGCCGTGCTCGTGCTGCTACACCAACTTGTCCAACTCATCCGCCACACCGCTCCCCACCACCTGCGATGGCCAGGTTGTTTGCTGGGCGCATTGGCGGAGTATCGTCTCGACCCGGGACACCCACACCGGCACAACCTTACGGGAGTGATTCACTGTCAAAGAATCGGCCCGGTGCTCTGACGCAAGTATCGGGATGGTCACCATTTGTAAGCCGTAGACCTGAGTGGTGATCAAGACTTCGATACCACCGACCGTACCGGTACTAATCGACGACGGTCGTGTTCGTCGCCTGCCGCAGGGACTCTGCACACCTCCGTTTACGCATGTGCCTGGAGGAGTTGGAAATCGTCGTGTTCGGGAAACATTAAACACAGGATGGCAGCGATCTGAGCCAGCACATGATCAGCTAGCTCACCATCCGGATCGACGGCCCACTGCATCGTCGCGCCAGCGATGACCGAGTGCAGGAGCAACTCAGCTGCCGCAGGAGCACCTGGGGGCAGTCGCTTGCGGATCCCCTCCACCACCGCGCGGTTCCGCTGGATCGCAAGCGTGCGTAGCTCCGGCACCTGGAGCTCGTACCAGGAGATGAGATAGTTCACCGAGAAGTCGTTGCGAGTGTTCATGCTCCGAACGAGCACCTGCAAAAATTCCCAGAGCCCTTGCGGCCCTGCGCCTATCGGTATCGCATTCAGGTAATGCCGCACCTGCTCGACGCCGCGCTCCATCATCCTCACCAGCAGCGTATCGCGGTTGGTGAAGCGCTGGATTAACGCTGCGCGGGAGAGCCCCACCTCCTTTGCTACTCCGCTGAGCGTGAACTCTATGGGACCGCAACGCTTCAGCACTACGGTGGCGGCCTCGAGTACCTCGTCATCGGACTTGAGCTTGGGGCGGGGCATCAGTGTTCACCTTCTGTATGGGTTGGGGCGGAGGCTGTGGCTGCCGCCGCCATTGTAGCAAATTGAAGACGGAGCGAGAGTAGAGCCACGAGCCCCGCAAACACGGCCGATACAACGAGGCCAGGGAGCGGACCAGCAAGGTCGACAAACGCGCCGGCCGCAAGCATAACCATGGGCGAGGCTGACAGCATCACCGCCGAGACCGTGCCGAGTACCCGGCCGAGAAGTTCTGGCGGCGTGCGGTTGTAGATGGCAGCGTTGAGAATGGGAGAGACTGAGCCGGTCAGCAGTCCCACGAGCGCGCCCAACAACATCAGCACCGGCACGCCTGGCAACTGTGAAAGCAGAAGCGAGCCCACCGCAGAGCCACAAAATGCCACCGCCAGCCAGTTCTGCGCTGATATCCGGGCGCCGACCGACGCATGAATGGCAATGCCAAGGAGACCACCAGCCCCCATCATTGAGGAGAACAGCCCGAGCTCTGCTACTTGGCGTCCTGCATCTACAAACAGCGCAGGCATGATGACGCTGCCGTTGGCGCCAACGATGCCCACGAAGATCATCACTATACCAAAGAGAGGGCGCAGCAGGGGTTCGCTCCAGAGAAAAGCGACGCCGGCGCGCATGGAGAGAGTCGCCGTCGTGGTCATCGTCCGAGCGGCACGCGCGGGAAGCACCCACGCGCCGAGCAGACCTGCAAGGACGGAGCAGAACGCCGTCAGCCCGAGCGTTGGCGCAGCGCCAAGCAGGCCGATTGCGGCCCCCCCAAGGGCCGGGCCACCTAGAATCGCGACGTTCCCGATCACCGCTTTCAGTGACGAGACGCGCTCAACGGAGAGCCCGGCGACGTGGCCGAGTTTGGGCAGCTCACTGTCCTGCGCGGCCATACCGGGTGCGTCGAACGCGGCACCGAGCACCACGCAAGCGATCAGCCCAGTGTTCGAGAGGGCGCCAACGGCATCGAGCAGTGGGATGCTCGCCATGGCCACGCCGCCCACCACACCCGAGATCAATGCGACGGGCGCGCGCCCGAACCGATCGACGAGGCCACCACCAACCCACGCGCCGATGATGGTCGCGATGACGCTGCTAGCGGCCGTGGCGCCCGCCCAGGCCGCGCTCTTTGTATGAGACAGGACGAACCATGGAAGCGCGAGGGCCGCCACCGCGTTGCCGATCCGGAAGAGAAAGGTCGCCGCGAACAGCGTCGCGAGCGGGCTATATCGACGTTCGCTCATTCCGCTGCGGCGAGCTGCGCCTTCGCCGCAGCGAGGTACTCTTCGTTACCCGAGTCGAGGGCGAAGAGTGCGTAGGTGACCGCCCCGAACGCAAGGCGCTCCGCGATGTGGTGGGCGAGCCGCGGCCACACCCGGCCACCGGCCGCTTCATACGTGAGGAGGAGCTTCGCGAGCCCCTCTTCACCAAAGACCATAAGGTGCGCGGCCATGTCGATGGCAGGGTCATCAACGCGGGCCTCGCTCCAGTCGATCATCCCGCTGACGCGCTCCGTGTTGTCGATGAGCACATGGCCCACGTAGAGATCGCCATGCACCACCACGGAGAAATCTGGCCACGACGAATCGTCGTCGAGCCAGCGCTGCCACCGGTGGAGGCGCTTGTCGTTCACCACGAACTCGCGTCGGACGCGGTCAACGTCGTCGGCCACCTTCTGACGGGCCTGCGTCGGTGTACGGATGAGCATCCCCGCATCCACGGCGGCGGAAATGGGGACGGCATGCAGGGCGGCGAGCGCGGTCGCGAAGCTCTCCGCGAAGACCTCCGAGTCCTGCGGCACGACCCAGTCGGGCGTGGACGAACCAGGCTGGATGACCATCGCAGTCGAGTCTTCGAGCATGGGATAGGCAACGAGCTCGGCGTTGGCCACGCGCCAGTCCGGCACCGCGAACGGCAGGCGATTCTTGAGCATTGCCAGCACCCGCGCCTCTGGTTCGACCTTCGCGCTTACCTCGGCTCGGCGCGGGATGCGCAGCACCCACCGACGTCCATCGTCGACGGTGGCGATCACGATCCTATAGTCGAGCCCAAGCTCATTGACAGTCAGCGGGCCATGGAGCTTGAGCCCATGTCGGGCTGCAAGTGCGTACAGTTGGGAGGTATCGGCGGTCGTGACTACGGTCATGATTCACTCCTGAGGGCTTGACGGGTTTAGCCACCTAAATGTAACAGTCACGTCGGTTATATTCAATCCGGCACTGTTGCAAAGTTAGCGATGAGGCAGCCTTTTGTCTTATTCAAAGGCCTTACATTTCAAAAACTCTGCTTACCAG
>NZ_JAOWGW010000044.1:71790-131713 GCF_030332945.1 Citrobacter sp. Cpo037 | reverse complement strand
GTAAGCGTTAAGTGAGCGCCGTATTGACGGTTATTTATCGGTAAGAACCACGTTCCATGGCAGCAGTTCGGCCACTTTGTTGCTGGGCCACTCCGGCAGTACGCTCAGGATATGGCGAAGGTAGGCTTCCGGATCGATACCATTCAGCCTGCACGTCCCGATCAGTCCGTACAGCAGGGCTCCGCGCTCACCACCGTGGTCGCTGCCGAAGAAGATAAAATTCTTTTTCCCAAGACAGACGGCACGAAGGGCTCGTTCGGCAGCGTTGTTATCAGGCTCTGCCAGGCCATCTTCACAGTAGTAGCACAGCGCATCCCACTGGTTCAGGACATAAGCGAACGCTTCGCCCAGACGGGACTTTTTCGACAGCGTCTCATTTTTTTCTACCAGCCATTCATGCAGCGATGCCAGCAGTGGTTTGCTTTGCGATTGTCTGGCTGCCAGACGCTCTTCTGTCGTGAGGCCGCGTATTTCTTCTTCTATCGCGTACAGCTCACCGATACGTTTCAGGGCTTCTTCCGCTGTCGCTGTGTGAGTGCTTATATAGACATCATGGATTTTTCGGCGGGCATGGGCCCAACATGCGGCTTCTGTCAGCGGCCCTCCTTCACGTTCCGGACTGAACAACCGATCGTAGCCTGCGAAGGCATCCGCCTGCAGCACACCATGATAGTGGCGAAGGTGTTGCTGAGGATGTTTTCCCTGCCGGTCTGGCGAGAAGGCGAACCATGCCGCTGGCGGATCTGATGAACCTGCGCTTCTGTCGTCACGTACATACGTCCAGATACGCCCGGTTTTCGTCTTCTTTCTGCCCGGTGCAAGCACCGGAACCGGAGTGTCATCCGTATGCAGTTTGTGGCAGTCCATCACGTAGTGGTAAAGGGCCTCATCCAGCGGGGCCATTAACCGGCAACATGCATCCACCCAGTTGGAGAGCAGAGCCCGGCTCAGATCCACGCCCTGACGGGCAAAGATTTCGCACTGGCGATACAGCGGCAGGTGTTCGCAGTATTTGGCCGTTAACACGCGGGCCAGCAGACCCGGCCCGGCGATACCCCGATCGATGGGACGTGATGGCGCAGGTGCTTCAACGATACAGTCACATCGGGTGCAGGCCTTTTTCACCCTGACCGTGCGGATCACTTTCAGGGCGCTGGAGACCAGTTCCAGCTGCTCCACGCTGACTTCGCTGAGGTACGCCATACCGCTGCCGCATTCCGGACAGCTGGTTTCCGCAGGATCCAGCCGATGTATCTCGCGGGGAAGGTGTGCCGGTAACGGGCGACGATGGCGGGACTGACGTAACTGGCGAGGTACCTGCGGATCGTCTTCCCGTCCGTTGTAGCGATCGCTTTGCTGCTCCTGCTGTTTCAGCAGGGCTTCGGCTTCTTCAACCTGTCGGCGAAGTTTTTCGGAGCGGGTACCGAACAACATTCGACGCAGTTTTTCTATCTGTGCCCGCAGATGCTCTATCTCGCGCTCTTCGTTCTCTATTTTCTCTTCTGCGCGGGCCAGTGCAGAACGCAGGAACGACTCAGTCTCTGCAACGAGACTGAGCTGACTGTCTTTCTGGCGAAGCGCGTCTTCCAGCGCAGCGATACGGGCGAGATAGTCGTGATTCATAACCGCTTTTATAATGCGGTTATGATTTTTTTACAACATTGTCAGTGAGTTAAGGCGGGATATTTTTGGCTGGCGCCAGTCCAGCTTATCAAGGAGCATGGCAAGTTGTGAGCGGGTGATCGCGATTTTGCCGTCGCGTACAGCAGGCCAGACGAACTGTCCCTCTTCCAGGCGTTTGATAAACAGGCACAGACCATCAGCATCAGCCCAAAGTATTTTCACGGTATCGCCACGGCGTCCCCGGAAGATAAACAGATGGCCGGAGAAGGGATCCTCATCCAGAACGTGGTGTATCTGTTCGCCCAGCCCGTTGAAGGATTTACGCATATCCGTGGCCCCGGCGACCAGCCAGATGCGGGTGCCTGACGGGAGGGATATCATTGTGTCCTCCCGGTCAGTTCGCGGATCAGCACAGTCAGCAACTCTGACGACGGGTTCTCCAGCGTCATTTTGCCGTGGCGGAACTCAACATGACAGGAAGTGGCGCTGGCGTGAGCGGAGGAGAACGTACACAGAGTGTCATTCTCTGCGGCGGGCAACGGGTCGTTGATAACGTCGACGGACAACAGAGTCGGAGAAGCCGGAAGAGATTGAGGTACCACCGGCCCCACGATAGTTGCAGGCATTCGACGAGAGATTCGCCCCTCTCTCTGCCAGAGGCGTAGCCACTTAAAAATGAGATTATTATCAACGCCATGTTCCCGCGCCAGTTGTGCGACGTTGGCATCTGGTCGTGAAGCCAGTTCGACCATCCGAAGTTTGAAGTCACTGGAATAGACGGTACGCGATTCAGTTCGCCAGTTGGCAGCATTTTCCATAAACAGAGCTCCTTCTAAATTAGACGGAGCTCTAAGCTAGCGATCCCGGGACTGGAATCACAGGCGGCAGTGACTTGACGCTTACCACTGATCGAACGAACCCGTGCGTTTGTGTTAAATCCATGGTGCGATAGCTATCCGATCCGCGATATGCAGGCAGTGCTGAGAGCTGATGAGGGAACCGGATTTTCTCACTACTGGTTTTACAAGCTGGAATATATTCTTTGGGAGCATTACCGCTTTCAAAAAGGGAGTGCCTGGCAGGCATTCCGAATGACGGCCAGGAATTCAGTGGAGCATGTTTCCCCACAGCAGCCTGAGCATTTTGATTCCAACCGAGTGAGCTCTGAAATACTGGACTGTTTTGGTAATTTAGGGCTAGTTTCACGCAGTATCAACTCAGAGTACGGCAACAAACCCTATGTTGAAAAACGGGCTCGTTTCATTGAGCGTAACCAGAACAGGGTGGACTCACTCAAGTTGGCACTTATTTATGAAAATGAGCAGTGGAATGACGTGCTAGCATTGGCTCATCAGCAACAAATGCTTGAGGAATATAACGCATATTTTTCTGAGGTGGAGCTCGGGGAATAGCCTTCAGTAGAAACCCAGTAAGTACGTTCCGCACAATTATAAACCTCGTTGATGGGTACTACATCAGGCAGGCGGACTATCAACCTGCCACTATCTTGTTCAACGCCCACGACCAGGCACCAAACCTGTATCCAGTATTCATTTACCCTACCAGCTGTTCATGAGATCATATAAGCAAATAACTTCTGGTATGGGGCTTTTCAGTCTAGATCGCTGGTCATCGGTTGAATGAATCATAGAAGACTCTGGTAACAGCAAAATCACCATTTATGTGCAGCCCCAAAATGCTGTATTTTTATACATAAAATACTTCATCATGGAAGTTGTAAGCTAAAGGAGCTCGCAGATGGTTGCATCTTGGACGTTGTGCAAATACTAATGAAGTGGGAATAAGATCTTGATACTCTTGTAGTAATTAATTTATGAGTATCTCTAAGTCTTTGAAAAGATGAGAAGAGTTAAATGAAGAAAGTATCTTGTGTCGATTTGTTTTGTGGTGCAGGTGGATTAACGCATGGCCTTGTACTTGAAGGCTTACCTGTAGTTGCAGGAATTGACATGGATCCGGCCTGCAAATTTCCTTATGAATCAAACAACAATGCCAAATTTATAGAACGGGATATAAGCAAAGTAACAACAACCGAATTAGATGCATTGTTTGGCGATGCTGACATCAAAATTCTCGCTGGCTGCGCGCCTTGCCAACCATTTTCTACCTATACACAACGTTATGAATCGGATGGTAAGGATGGTAAATGGGGGCTCCTGTATGAGTTTGCACGCCTAGCAGAAGGTACTCGCCCAGACGTGATCACGATGGAAAATGTTCCTACTGTGGCTAAACACCAAGTGTTCCACGACTTCGTCGAGGCATTGAAGTGTATTGGCTACAGCGTATGGTTTAGCATTGTTGATTGCACTCATTTCGGTGTCCCACAAACACGTAAGAGAATGGTTTTATTGGCATCACTCCATGGCGAGATAAAAATGTCTTCTCCAACGTGTGCAAAACCCAAAACAGTAAGAGAAGCTATAGGCCATCTGCGCGCATTAAATGCTGGTGAAGCGGCTCCAGGAGATAAACTGCATGTTACCTCCACATTGTCAGATAAGAATCTGGAGCGTATTAAGGCCTCAAAACCAGGAGGAACTTGGCGTGACTGGCCAGAACATCTTGTTGCCGATTGTCATCGAACAGAAAGTGGCAGAACTTACGCTAGTGTTTATGGCCGTATGGAATGGGACAAACCAGCACCAACCATGACAACGCAGTGCTATGGTTTCGGAAATGGTCGATTTGGGCATCCTGAACAGAACCGCGCAATCTCCCTGAGAGAAGCGGCAATTCTTCAGAGTTTTCCCCGTAACTATGCATTTATTCCCCATGATGGGCCAGTAAGTTTAAGGATTCTAGGGCGCCTAATCGGGAATGCAGTTCCTGTTGAACTTGGCCGAGCAATTGCACGTAGCATTAATTCACATCTTGCAAATGTGAATATGGTCACTGTGGAATGACAACTCTTTACTAATCATTAGCTTCGCTGAATTAGAGCCTGGAAACAATATGGAAATTTCTAATACACCTGATATCCGAGTACAGCGAACTATTCCAGAACCCGGTCAGTTGGTTGAGGTCCGTCGGCGTCAATGGATTGTTGTGGAAGTTACTTCATCTCAATTGTTACCTGCCTCAGCTCAACAGCATGCAGTAACTTTGTCATCTATTGATGAAGATGGTTTGGGGGAAGAACTTGAGGTTATTTGGGAAATTGAGGTAGGTGCCCAGATTATTGAACGAGCTGGGCTGCCCACAATCAGTGGCCAAGACGACTCCAGCACTCTTGATGCTTTCCTTGACGCAGTGCGCTGGGGAGCAGCCACTAATGCTAACCGAGGCTTCCTGCAGGCCCCATTTCGAAGTGGCGTTAGTATAGAAGACTTCCAACTCGATCCGTTGGTGCGTGCAATTGATATGGCACGTGTCAATCTCCTCATAGCCGATGATGTCGGTTTAGGTAAGACTATCGAGGCAGGATTAATCATTCAGGAAATGCTGCTTCGGCATCGAGCCCGTACAGTCCTGATTATCTGCCCTGCGTCGCTACAGGAAAAGTGGCGGATGGAGATGCAGGAAAAGTTTGGACTGGAATTTCAAATCGTCGACACTCGCTATATCAAGCAATTACGCCGAGAACGAGGGATCCATGCCAACCCGTGGACATCGCATTCTCGTCTGATCACATCCATGGATTGGGCCAAAAGTGGCGAAGGCTTGAGAGCTATGCGCGATGTGTTGCCCTTGTATAGCAGCTACCCACGCAAGTTCGATCTATTGGTCATTGACGAAGCACATAATATCGCACCGGCTGCTGGGGCAAACTACGCATTAGAGAGTCAGAGAACGCGCTTCATCCGTTCAATCAGTCCTCACTTCCAGCACAGGTTATTTCTGACCGCTACGCCACATAATGGCTATACCGAATCCTTCACCTCACTGCTCGAACTTCTGGATGACCAACGTTTCGCCAGAAATATACTCCCGGACGATAAGCAGCTCAATCAAGTAATGATTCGTCGCCTCAAGAGCGATCTCGTCGATGCTGACGGCAATCTACTTTACGCCCAACGTAAGCTTGAAGCCTTACCGATCTTCTACACTGCCAAAGAACGCGAAATTCACTCAAAACTCAATGACTACTGTAAGAGCCGAGAACTAGGTGCAGAGAAAACCGTTAGCACATTCGGAACTGCTTTCGTGAATCAGCTACTAAAAAAACGGCTCTTTTCCTCCCCTGCGGCCTTCGCATCAACACTCGAAAAACACATCGCTAGTCTGACTTATGGAAACCTGCGTAGTGATAATAGTCCGATGGACGACCGCATCTTGCGCAAAGCTATTCTTCGTGTTGATGAAGATTACGCTAACGACCAAGAGGTAGAGAACGCGCAATCTGAGGCTGTTGAAGAAGCTTCATGTCGAGCTCAGCCGCTCACGACCGACCAGCAACAAATGCTGAGTGAACTACGTAAATGGGCACAGATAGCCAGAAACCAAGTCGATTCCAAAGCTAAAGCCGTGCTCAGCTGGCTTGATACCAATCTGAAAACAAACGGTCATTGGAACGAACATCGGGTAATTCTGTTCACTGAATATCGCACTACCCTCCAGTGGATACATGAGATCCTAGCCAGCCATGGATTTGGTGGGGAGCGCCTTGCGATCTTACATGGTGGTATAGCGCAGGACGAACGTGAGAAAGTAAAAGCAGCCTTCCAGACCGCTCCCAAAGACTCTGCCGTTCGTATTCTTCTTGCTACCGATGCAGCATCTGAAGGTATCGATCTGCAGAACCACTGTAACTGCTTAATCCATCTTGAGATTCCCTACAATCCCAATGTCATGGAGCAGCGCAATGGTCGTATTGACCGTCATGGTCAACGCCAGAAAGAAGTATTGATCTGGCATCCTGTCGATGGCGATGAAAATAGCCAAGCTAGCATTGGAGGCCATAGTGGAGACATCATCCGAGCTCTACGTAAGCTCGAATCTATGCGATCAGACATGGGTAGTGTCAATCCGGTTATCGCGCCACAGATGTCGAAGTTGATTGAAGGATCTATCAGGGATTTTGATACTCGTATTGCAGAAGCTCGGATTGCCAAAACTAAACGATTCGTTAGCGCCGATCGTGAACTGAAAGAGCGGATAGCCCGGTTACACGACCGGCTACTATCCACTCAAAACGATTTCCATCTCACGCCAAAACATATCCTTATGGCTGTAAATACGGGACTTTCTTTGGCAGGCCGACCACATTTGGAGCCGTTTGCTCTTCCGGATGCTCCAGCTGGTTCAACATTCAAAATGCCAGCATTGTCAGGATCCTGGGCTCGTTGCCTGGAGGGGCTACGCCATCCCTATACTCTGCAAACTCGCCCTATCACCTTTGACCATACCGTTGCGAGAGGACGTGACGATGTCGTACTCGTTCATTTGAATCATCGACTGGTACAGATGTGCCTACGTCTGTTACGAGCAGAAGTATGGGCTCGCGATGACGTGAAGAAGTTGCATCGTGTTACTGTACGTTCGGTGCCCGACACACTAATTGATGGCCTTGCCGTAGTAGTTAGTTCAAGGCTGGTTATCACCGGAGGCAATTACCATCGCCTCCACGAAGAGTTGACAACAGCTGGAGGTTATCTTGGGGATAAATCCTTCCGCCGTGAAGAAGGGGTCAGTAAAGTTCAGCTATGGCTAGATAATAGTAAGCCAATGACAGCTTCTGACTCACTATTTGATGATATCCGTATTCGTTTTGAGCGTGCACAACACGCTATTTTACAGTCAGTGAACGCTAGGTCAAAAGACCGGCTCAAAGATTTGAGTAATACTCTTCAGCTCAGTAAGAATCGAGAATTGACGGACATTAGCACAGTGCTTGATGAACTTGAAAAAACCATCTGTATCGAATTAAAAAAAGATCAACAACCTGAGCAATTTTCACTGTTCTCAGAGGATGAACGAACCCAGCTCAAACGTGACACCGCGGCTCTGAAAGCTCGCCTTTTACGTATTCCTGAAGAGCGTGAACAGGAGCTCCAAGCCATCGAAACTCGCTACGCTAAACTCGACGATCGTACTTTTCCCGTTGCTGTTACCTTCCTAGTACCTGAATCTACTGTTCAGAGGGGGGAAGCATGAGTATGGCCAGCATACACGATGATTGGCTCTCGCTAATCGACATTTCAGGCCCCTTCCTTGCTGTACCAGTACTAAAAGATGCATTCCCGCAAGGGCTGGAAGAGCTAGACGCTGCTAAGCGCAAACGACTGCGCCAAGCTTACGATGAGTGGCGAGAAGCACTGGAACAAGAAGATCCTCAGTTCAACAAATTGCATTTCGCGTGGATTGAAGAAGTTCTTTCACGTGGCCTTGAGTTTGATGAGGACGGGAAAGGTGATGTACTGAAGGGCACAGATTGGTGCGCCGCCAACTTGAACACTTTTCTCCCTGATCATGGCATAGCTCTGTCACCAACTCTAGCAATTGTCGACGAGCAATGTGCGAACAAGCCTTTGATGCTCATTCATACCTATGCGCAAGATATCGATCTTGACGCAACGTTGAAAATAGACGGATGGGCCACTACACCCACGGAACGTATGGTTCAGCTGTGCCGCTCTAGGGAGTGTCGCCTTGGTTTGGTGACCAATGGCGAACGCTGGATGCTGGTGGATGCCCCTGTAGGCGCTGTCACCAGCTTCGCCAGCTGGTATGCTCGAATCTGGAACCAGGAGCCCATAACACTGCAGGCCTTCGTGCACCTGCTCGGTATCCGCCGTTTCTTCGTCGATGAATCCGAACAACTACCCGCATTGTTCGACAGTTCTCTGAAATATCAGGATGAAGTAACCGATGCACTGGGAGAACAAGTACGTCGCGCTGTAGAAGTATTAATCCAGTCCCTTGATAAAGCTGATCAGGATCGCAACCGTGAACTACTTTACAACGTAAAAGAATCCGAACTCTATGAAGCGGCTCTGACAGTGATGATGCGCTTAGTGTTTCTGCTCTCGGCAGAGGAGCGCGGCCTGCTTCTTTTGGGCGATGAACGATACGAAGCCAACTATGCACTTTCCACCTTACGTATGCAGTTACGCAAGGTACCCGAAGAAATCCTAGAACGACGCTGGGATGCCTGGTCGCGCCTACTGGCGGTCTTCCGTGCTGTTTTCTGCGGGGTGGAACATGAAAATCTTCGTCTGCCTGCACTGGGTAGTTCACTATTCGATCCTGATCATTTTCCTTTTCTGGAAGGACGGGCTAAAGGTTCCAGCTGGCGGACAGATACAGCCAAGCCACTGCCGATTGATAACCGCACAGTTCTGTTGTTGCTAGAGGCTATCCAGCAATTCCAGGGCCGAACACTCTCATATCGCGCACTGGACGTCGAACAAATCGGTTACGTGTATGAAGGTCTGCTGGAACGTACCGTAAGGCGCACCGATGAAGTCACACTGGAACTGGATGCCACCAAGAAATCACAGTATCCATGGGTCAAACTAGCCGAGCTAGATTCAGCAAGCATGAACAGTCCTGAGAAGCTAGTTGAGTTGCTGCAAGAGCGCTCCGGTAGTTCTGTCAGCCGGGTGCGCAAAGATCTGGCCAGGGACGTTGATGATACCTTGGCTGATCGCCTACTCACTACCTGCCAAGGTGACATCCAGTTACGTGACCGTATCAAACCTTACGCCCATCTGCTGCGCACTGACCCTTGGGGTTATCCGCTAGTCTACCCCGCTGGTGCCTTCATCGTCACAAGCGGTTCCAACCGACGCGAGACTGGCACCCACTACACACCAAAATCGCTTACTGAAAACATCGTTACTGAAACGCTAACACCGATAGCCTACATCGGCCCGGCTGAAGGCACACCGCGTAAAGCGTGGCAACTCAAATCCCCCACTGAACTACTCGACCTTAAAATCTGTGACCCTGCGATGGGTTCGGGTGCTTTTCTGGTACAGGCTTGTCGCTGGCTGGCCGATCGCCTCGTCGAAGCCTGGTCGCAGGCTGAAGCAACAGGAAAAATGATAAGTGTGGACGGAGACGTACTGGAGGATCTGGATACTAAGGAGCGGCTACCACGAGATACTGATGCACGTATCGTAATAGCCCGACGCCTCATCGCCGAGCAATGCTTATATGGTGTAGATTTGAACCCGCTGGCAGTCGAGCTTGCCAAGCTTTCCATCTGGCTGGTAACACTGGCGAAAGGGCTGCCCTTCGGCTTTCTTGATCACAGTCTGCGTTGTGGAGACAGTCTGCTTGGTATTCATCGGTTGGACCAGCTCACCAAATTATGCATGACACCAGAACAAAAGGGAAAACGAAGTGACCGTCTGTTTGGCAAAGACATAGAGAGATCAGTACGACAAGCAATCGAACTTCGCCAACGTTTGCGCGCTATGCCAATACGTGACATTCACGACGTAGAGATCATGGCTAGTTTAGATGCTAGGTCTCGTGGCCATCTTGAAGTGCATAAACTAATTGCCGATGCGTTTATTACCGAGGTATTGGTCTCCGGGGGCAATTCGCCCACACTAGAGAATGCGCTTTCCTCACTCTCCATTTTGGCAGACCAGGCAGTAGGTGGAAGCATTGAGGCTACTCAATCTATTGCAAACCGTATTTCCAACTCCTTTACCAGTGATCTGACACTTGGACATGCACGGCGGCCATTCCATTGGCCTTTAGAATTTCCCGAAGTTTTTTTAAGAGAACGATCCGGATTTGATGCATTCGTAGGAAACCCACCATTTCTCGGTAATCGCCTATGGAAAAGTTCAATGGGTGATAAGTTGCAATGGCAATGTCAGATGATTCTAGGAACACCGCCCGGTAAAATCGACTTAAGTGTTGTCTTCCATCGGCGTGTTGTCGATTTGCTTCGAGCAGATGGATGTTATGGTTTGCTGGCCGCAAGCAACATCGCCGAAGGAAGCGCGGTTGCTATTGGTCTGGGTATGATCGTTAAAAACGGTCACATATATTTCTCCAGAAAAGGTATGCCATGGCCTGGTACAGCTTCTGTAGTTGTTGCTGTTATTGGTTTTTTCAAAGGACGATGGGCAGGAAAATGTGATTCTGAGGGGAATTCTTGTAATCGTATCGGTGCACGTTTAGAACCGGAAGCTACGGATACTTGGATACCCAAAGAGCAACCTGATTCTATCATAAGTTTTGAGGGCGTAAATAATAGCAAGGGGATGGCATTTGTATTAACCGAAGAAAATCCTTGGTTCTATCAACTCAAAAACGAATCGAATAGCCTTCTGCGCCCATACATCACCGGAGACGATATAACAAGTTATGCACTTCGTAGAACCGACCGTTGGGCTCTGGATATCGCAGACAGAAATCTGGAAGACATTGAGAAAAACTGGCCCATTGCATTCCAATTTTTAATTCAAGAAGTTCAACCAACCCGAACTCCTCAAGCCTTGAAAAGCTACAAAGGACTCTATGACCGTTGGTGGCAATTCTGGAACCATCGAGCCGAGCTCATGCGCAAGTTGCGCAAACAAGAATATTTCATTGCCTTCGCAAAGGTGACCAAGTATCCGTTTTGCTTAATGACTCCCACTGAATGGATCTATACAAATAAAATCCTGCTTATTGGTGCAGATAGAGATGATCTTTATGCCATTTGTTTAAGCTCATTTTTCCGAAGCTGGCTCTATGCATTCTCTGTCCGTAGTTTGGGGGCAGACACTAATACACTCACGCTTTCCATTCGAGAAGCTGTATCAACTTTCACGTTACCAATAACGAGAGTTTCGAATGTCGGTTGTAACTATGCACAACGTTTTCAAAACGTTCTCGTCGCATGGAGCGAGCAAAATAACTGTGGTTTAACCAGCGCAATGAATGCCGTAAACACGCCAAGCTACAATGATCCCGTCATAAACGAACTACGCCAAATAATGGTTGGAATAGACGCTGAAGTTGCACAGGCTTATGGATGGAATGATCTTGATATTTCATACGATTTTCAGGAGTTCAATAGTGGCTCAGTAAGAGACCCGTGGCGCTGGGCACTTTCAGAAGACCTAACAACAGAGTTGATGCGACGACTTACTGAGCTAAACCGGCAACGTTTTGAGGAGTTTTCGTTGACTCAGAAAAATGCTGCTAATCCAGTTAAACGCGGGCGCCGCTCAAAAGCAGACGCTACGGTAAACTTACTTGATTTGTCTGATGGTGCGAACTAATGACTAATCTCTCTACTGATCGTCCAAGCTCAGACCCGATAGAAGACCTGTTCGGGCACGCCCCTTTCGCAGAAAGCCTCACCAACAGCATTTGTCGCTATTCGGGTAATGATGGTTTAGTACTGGCCCTTTATGGGCCATGGGGTTCAGGGAAATCTACCGTACTGAGCTATGTGCGTCACTTCCTAGAACAACGCACAAAAGAAGAACAGCCCACTATAGTGACCTTTAATCCATGGTGGTTTCTGAATTTCTTATCCAAGTTTTATACACATACACGTTCACAGACCATGGGTGATTGGGCTGTACATCTTCAACCTCGTTTGAATCCAACCTGGTTAGAACAATATATTGACACTCAAGCTTGCTATGAGCGCCTGATAGGCCTGCGACAAAAAGGCCTCGTTCCAGACGAGGCACGAGAATCGCTAGAACAGTTCCTAAAAGAGTTTGAAATGCTCAAGGCAGGTAAGAATCCAGATGGCGTTGGTGCATTTGATGATTGATGGGAAGCACATATGACTGATAACAACAAATCTAGTAAAACACCGAACGCTTGGATCGCCATTGACCATAACTTTTCAAGAGCTCAAGTATTAACATACTACACGCTACAGTTAAAAGGTGAACATTCACTGCACCAAGCCATCTCCGACAATGATTGGATCTTAGTCCTAGATACTACAGGTAATATCACGCGAGTTGGACGAATCCTGCGGATACGTTCTGATCTTGAAACCACAACTATCTTTTTCGATCGAATGTTGCAGGTTAAGTCGGTGGTTTCGATCGGCATAACCCCATTCAAATTTCCTCCCAAAGACAGAGCGGGTCGTATCCAATGGACTGACTTCATTGAGACCTTGCCTAAAGAGTTCCACATAACCATTGCAGACATACCAAAGATCGAGGATCAAACTTACATCCGCGAACTGCTGCAACTAGCGGTGATGGACGACTTGCTTGGCCCTGCTGGTGGCCCTAATGAGCTCATCGTCGATATGGGTGTACGCGACCGCTACCTAGTTGGCAAACTCGCCCCACGTGAAGCAGCCGAAAGAGGACAAGAGTTTCCTGTTGATGCTGAAGATATTGAAGATCAAGAGCCAGACCTGATCGTCAAAGCGAAGACTGCAAAGGTGAACTCTCCCTCAGTCCTTGGTAGCGGCGAAACCGACACGGCAGAAGAGATTGATGCCGCCAGCAATCAGTCATTGGTGCCCAGTAGCCTCGGCATGACTTTCTGCGTGGATGGCGACGTCGATCGGGTTGAGATCGAAGCGCGTTGGGGACGGTATGAGCGTGTGCCAAATGATGAACATCAATTCTTTAAGTCCAATGGGCAAAAAGCTAAGGTGTGGAAACGCATTCCTTGTGGCGGCAAGATCGTACTCCCCCTGATCGAAGGCTCGATTTCACACAATGCTCCGGATAGTACTTCCCCGGAAGTTAGAGTGCAGGGCTCTATTCGAGCCAAAAATGACAATGGTGATCGACTGATTACACTCTTCCTCGTTAATGCGCAGGAAGAACCGGATACAAACCGTGATACGGCATGGGTGTTTCAACCAGAGCTGATCGTTCGAGCAGAGAAAGATGCTGCCAAGCCTGCCATTTTCAGGCGCAGGCCGGTACTAGATGCAGATGGTATGGACCCAGAGCGCGAAGCACTTGAGATGATCTACCGAGATCGTGTCGAGTTCGCCGTGGGTCATGGAGTTGCAGTTCATGCAGAAATAGCGGATGACGTCACACTAGCCACCGAAGTGCGTACCACAGTGATGCCACAGTACGAAGTTCAGGCAACTGAGACTCCTGGGCTTGAGCTATCCGATCGTCCAGCTATGCGAGAAATGGTCAGCAGTGGTCTGCTTGATATGCAACGACTAGCCACTTTGGACATTGACCCATTAGTTGATGCCTTGAGTGTGCTAACTAATGACTACGCTACCTGGATTGATGAACAGAACTTGAATGTGAGCAGCAAGGCCAAGGGCTTCAAAACCCAAGCCCAAGCGGCCTTAGATCGTTGTCAGGAGATCCATACCCGCCTGCAACAAGGTATCAATACACTTAAGCATAATGAGAATGCTCTGGCGGCCTTCCGTTTCGCCAACCAAGCGATGGCCACGCAGCGTATACGCAGCTTGTATGCACTTGCCATGCGCCGAGGCGAGGACGTTACCCTAGATAAGTTCGATGCTCTGAAGAACCGCAGCTGGCGTCCATTCCAGTTAGCTTTTCTGTTGCTGTCGATTCCATCCCTGGCGGATCCGTGTCACCCAGACCGAGTCAAACCTATTGAGGCTTATGCGGACCTGTTGTGGTTTCCTACCGGGGGTGGTAAGACTGAAGCCTATCTGGGTGTAGCCGCCTTCACCATGGCCATTCGACGTATGCAGGGCAATCTAGGCGGGTACGATAGCTCACGTGGTTTGACTGTGATAATGCGTTACACCCTTCGTTTGCTGACACTGCAACAGTTCCAGCGTGCTACAGCACTTATTTGTGCAATGGAAGTGCTGCGACGCGAGGCACTAAATAAGGGTGATAAGTCCCTCGGAACGGAGCCATTCACTATTGGCCTATGGGTCGGCAATAAAGTGACTCCGGGAACGACTGAAGATAGCCATAATGCTATCGAAAAAACACGTAACCCGGGTAGTTATAATGCGGGAACAGCCTCACCCGTCCAACTTACCAGCTGTCCATGGTGTGGTACCGAAATCATTCCTGGGCAAGATGTCGAAGTTAAAAAGGATAAAGCTGGCGGCCGAACGTTTATCTATTGTGGTGACAAAAAAGGACGTTGCGAATTTTCCAAGGGAAAGTCCAGCAAGCAACTACACCCTGGAATACCAGTACTGGTGGTAGATGAAGAAATCTACCATCGTCCTCCGACAATGATGATTGCCACAGTGGATAAGTTCGCCATGATGGCATGGCGTGGCCAAGTGCGGACTCTTTTTGGCCGAGTTGAAAAAGAATGTGAGCGGCACGGTTTACTCTGGCCTGGGGCCAATTGCACTGGAAACCACCAAGCATTCAAAGGACAACCTTCAGCTAAAGTGAAGGCCATCCCCCCCATCCGACCACCTGATTTAATAATCCAGGATGAGTTCCACCTAATAAGTGGGCCACTGGGTACCATGGTAGGTTTGTATGAAACTGCCGTCGATGAGCTGTGTAGCTGGACGCTCAACGGAAAAACAGTAAAACCGAAAATCATCGCCTCAACGGCGACGGTGCGCAAAGCCAAAGAACAAGTAAATAATGTATTTATGCGTCAAGTTTCGGTATTCCCGCCACATGGACTAGATGTGGAAGATAACTTCTTCTCAGTTCAACGCCACATTAAGGATAAATTTGGGCGACGTTATCTGGGAGTCTGCTCACCCGGTAGCTCGCGCCCAGCAATGCTTATTCGTGTCTATACCGCTTTCTTAACTGCGGCACAGGAACTATTTGACCACTTCGGTGAACCTGCTGATCCTTATATGACTATGGTCGGCTACTTCAACTCTCTGCGTGAACTAGGTGGAATGAAGCGATTGGCAGAAGATGATGTGCAGACACGTTCCTATCGCGTGCAAATGAGCATGGTGGAACGGCCTGCATTGGCACAACGTAGTGTCAACAACATCCGCGAATTGACTTCTCGTGTATCCAGCCAGGATATCCCAAAGTACCTCGACAATCTTGAGGTCAAGTTTAAGGCCGAGTTTGATAACTCTGCAGGTAAATACGTAACGAAATGGCAGGAGGGTGATACTCGTGCTATTGATGTAGTGCTGGCGACCAATATGCTATCAGTGGGAGTCGATGTGAATAGACTCGGCCTGATGGCAGTGAATGGACAACCTAAGGGAACGGCCGAGTATATTCAGGCTACCAGTCGTGTTGGACGTTCATTCCCCGGCCTAGTTTGCACCGTACTTACGTGGGCCCGACCGCGTGACCTCTCTCATTACGAAACATTCGAACATTACCACGCCACCTTCTACAAGCATGTTGAGGCACAATCGGTAACGCCATTCTCTCCACGTGCTATGGATCGTGGTTTGACAGGGTCGTTGCTAAGTCTTATGCGTCTGAAGAATAACGAGTTCAGCCCGAATGAAGGTGCGGGTAAATTGGATATGTCAAACCAGAGTGAACTCGCTCATGCAATTGAAGTTTTAGCGACTCGTGCAGGCAATGTAGCAGAAGATAATACACGTAAGTTGTTAGCTGAAAATGAACTGAAAGAGCGTGCCGACGAATGGGCCAAAGAGGCCAGTAAAGGCGGACGAATTTTGGGATATGAAAAGAGAGGCCCCGAAAAAGACAAGACTGTGGCGTTGATCAAATCACCAGGGCTTCAAGCGTGGGACAACTGGACTGTACCTATGTCAATGCGAGAAGTTGAGTCTGGAGTACGCCTGATTATGGACACCAAATTTATCAAGGACGATCACGATTGGAAGCCTCGTCCTGCAACGAATGACGAGGATTGAATATGATCATCAATAACAAAACTCCAGTCGGCGAAGTACGCCCAAGCCAGTTGCTATGGACTTATGGGCCTGGCGCGCTAATCGATCTACCGAGCCTATCTGTAGTGACACTAGGTATTGACCAGTGGGAGCGAGATCGCTGCCAGCCAATTCAAGAGGCCCGGCTTCTTGCTGCTGTTCGGAAAGTATTAGGATCACAAGTCGAAAATTTGAGAATGCCGCCCTTTCAGAAAAGTGAGCTCGTTGACCCTTGGTCAGCCGAGGCCAACATAGGTGTACCTGTTCGTCCATTTCCTCGCTGGATGCGCTGTGTAAAGTGTGGTTTGTTGTCGCCCTTTGATGATGGTCTGCTTGAGATCAGAGAGGATCGATTCAGGGCCGAACGAACTCGCTTTGTTCACAAAGGTTGTACAGGTTCTAAAAGGAATTTACCCGCTAAGGATGCTGATGCCGTTCCAGCACGTTTTCTGCTTGCCTGTCGTGACGGTCACCTAGATGACTTTCCTTGGCACTACTTTGTCCATGGTGGCAATAGTACCTGCAAAGGGACACTGCGCTTCTTTGAGAGCGGTGCATCCTTACAAACCGAAAACCTGTGGGTACGGTGTGATAGCTGTGAGGCATCACGAAGCATGGCCCATGCCTTCGGCAAAGCCGGTAAAGAAAATCTTCCAGCTTGTCGAGGTCGCCACCCACATTTGGATCAATTCGACATTGACTGCGGTGAAGAACCACGGGCAGTACTGCTAGGAGCCACAAACAGCTGGTTTCCGATAACGCTTTCTGCATTGGCCATACCCCAAACAAAAAATCCTCTCAGTCAGTTGATTCAAGATGGATGGCCGTTCTTTGAAGCAATTACAGCTGAAGTCATGGTTCCCATCGTTGTGCAGACACTCAAGCTAACTGGCGGTCTCCCTGGAATCGACAAATATAGCGTGTCAGACATCTGGTCAGCCATCGAAATGCATCGTTCTGGTGGCGATAGCGAATTTGTAGGTGAAGCCGATATCAAAGGTCCAGAATGGGAAGTGCTGACAGAGGCCAACCCTCCCACGGATTATCCACACTTCATGAGTAAGAAGATCGGAACCCCAGCACAATTCATACCGTACATCAGCCGTGTATTACTACTTGAACGACTACGAGAGGTTAATGCTCTGCTTGGTTTTACTCGAGTAGAGGCGCCAGAAGGATCCGGAGAGATAAATGAACGTCCTCAGATGGCTAGCTTGGCACGCAATAAACCTGAATGGGTGCCAGCTAACCAGGTGCATGGGGAAGGTATCTTCATCCAATTCGATGAAAAAGCTCTTGTAGATTGGGAATCACTGGATGCCGTCAAGCAAGTAGACAAGATGCTTCGTGGTGGGCATACCGGTTGGCGTAACTCTCGTAATCTCGATCCGAATGAAGATTACCCAGGTATCCGATATGCCATGCTGCATACCCTATCTCATTTGTTGATCCGTGAACTAGCCCTGGAATGTGGATACAACGCAGCAAGTATTCGCGAACGTATCTATGCTGATACATCAAACGGCAGTCCACAAGCTGGTATCTTGATCTACACGGCAGCAGCTGATTCTGATGGCACACTGGGTGGTCTTGTAGATCTTGGTAAACCAGAGAATCTTGGTCGCCTGCTGGTACAAGCATTAAATCGTTCTAAGATCTGTTCTTCTGACCCACTATGTTCTGAACATAACCCGGAGAAAGATCGGTCATTACATGCCGCAGCCTGCCATGCATGTACTCTGGTAGCAGAAACCTCTTGTGAGCAAGGCAATCGCTATTTGGATCGATCACTATTAGTACCAACACTTGAGCGTATTCACGCTGCATTTTTTAAGGGTTTTTAACATGGATGAACTCTTAGATGCTGTTGCCGAGCTAGTTTGTCTAGTTTCTCCTGAAAAGATACAAGCGATCGCTGGCCGAATTCGACGGACTGAAGCCTGCAAGGCTCTGCTGGTACTGCCAGGTGCAGTAGGAACTCCCAAGGCAAGTAAAGCTATTGAGAGACTAGCAATTGCATGGCGAAACACCATGGTCAATTCAGATGAACTAGCATCTATGCTTCTTGCTGCAAGCCATGTTTACTTTAAAGTTAGCTCTGAGCAAAGTACTGAACTTGTATGGACTGGTCCAACAACACCTTTTGTATCTGTTCGCCGTACAGAGCAAGTGCTGCTACAAATAATCAATGCGGCAAAACAGTCTTTATTTATTACCAGCTTTGTTGCCTATGATGTGTCGAGTATTGTGAATGAATTGAATATGGCTATAAAGCGTGGCGTTACCATTACAATGTTGCTGGAATCTTCACAAGAGCATGGTGGTAGTATCAATATTGATATAATCGGTAAGATGCAGACGCTTATACCTGGCGCACATATTTACGCCTGGAATAATAAAAACAATGAATTTTCAGAAGGTCGCGTGCATGCGAAAGTAATTGTTGCCGATGGTCACACTTGTTTTATTACAAGCGCAAATCTAACTGGGTATGCCATGGAGAGAAACATTGAAGCAGGAGTTCTTATTACAGGCGGAGGGATTCCAGAAGCACTTAGTGATCATCTGTACTCTCTTATAAACACAAATATCATTAGTCTGATTTAATTTGTTCAGCTTGATATAAAAATGAATCTTCGTGCTAAGGATAAAAAAAATGAATACATATGAAAGTGGATTATTAGAAGTAGCTTGGTATCTGGCTAAGTATGGAAAAAAAAAGCCTCCTGAAGTTCTAGGTGTTGACACATGGAAAGCTGCAATATCACTATTTTATCCAACATTTGGTGCAGGTAAGACGAGAATTGAATTTTATAACAGTCTAAAAAACCACCGTGATCGTTTTGATTCGTGGCTAAGTGTTGTACGCACAGGCTGGCGGAATGCTGATGGTTCTCCTGGCGAGCTCCCGTTGTCTGCTCAGACTGTTATGAACAAAATGAACAAACTATCAGAGTCACTTATTGAACAAAAAATTCTATCTTGGCTGTCGATAACCCCCTCAGAACAAAAACTGGCTGATATATTACCTATTCAACAAGATAAAAGTCTGGATGAAACGATGAAAGAACGATTAATCGCTTCAAGGCTTGGACAAGGTGAATTCAGGAAAAAATGCCTTAAACTGTTCCCTGCCTGTCCTATAACTGGTATTTCTTTTCAACCTCTGTTAAGGGCTAGCCATATTAAGCCTTGGGCCGCGTGCCAGAATGGTCATGAGCGACTGGATCCTTATAATGGAATAATATTGGCAGCTCATATTGATGCTCTTTTTGACCAAGGATGGCTGTCATTTAGTAATAATGGGCACATCTTAATTAGCACTGAACTTGATTTTGAAGTAAAAACACAACTAAACTTACCTGAAAATATCCCACCATTCTCGGCACAGCATCATCACTATCTAAAATGGCATCGAGAAAATATATTAAGATCATGATATTATTTTCGTGGGAACAGTTGCACAAAAACACGCCAATTAAAAGCATGCTTCCTGAAGTATGTAAATAGATGAAATTAAGTATTTGTTAATCTATTCAGTGAAGCTTAAAGCAGACATCCAACCATCCTCATGTTCAGATGACTGCTTTACTGACATTTTTTTATCAAAGGTCCTCTTGGAGATAGATCGCCAGCAACACTATGTCGTATGTTACAAATACTATACTCAATAAGGCTTATCTATTTCCCTGAATTAATTTTCGCAAAATCAAAAGGACTCACTACCCCTTCCCGATTAACATCCAGAAAATCAGCCCACCACTGCAGCATCAGTCTGCGCTCATCCAGATGCTCAGCTTTATGAATGTAAGCAGCACGTACTGAGTTACGTTCCATATGGCTCATTTGCCGTTCCACGGCATCCCTCGACCACAATCCAGACTCAATCAACGAACTACAGGCCATTGTTCTGAAACCATGTCCACAAACCTCTACCTTCGTGTCATAACCCATAACGCGCAGCGCCTTGTTCACCGTGTTCTCACTCATCGGTTTGCGATGGTCGTGATCGCCAATGAAAACAAAATCGCGATCGCCACTAAGTTTGTGTACCTGTTTAAGGATTGCTAACGCCTGACGAGATAACGGCACCAAATGAGGTGTGCGCATTTTTGAGCCACGCTGTGAGTGTTTTACCCCTTCGATAGCTTCTCGCTCGGCTGGAATCGTCCACATTGATGTTTCAAAATCGATCTCAGACCATCGGGCAAAACGCAATTCGCTGGAACGAATGAAAACAAGAAGGGTTAGCTCAACAGCTAGGCGAGTTAGAGGCCTGCCGGTATAGTTATCAATCCGTCGAAGCAGTTCGGTAATACGTTTCAACTCTAATGCAGGTCTATGCTGACGGTTACTTGAAGCGACAGCACCAACCATCTCTTGCGCGGGATTGTAATCAAGTAAACCACTCTGAACGGCATATCTCATAATTGCAGTAGTGCGCTGCTGTAGACGGGATGCCACCTCTAGTCGCCCCGACAACTCTACCGCTTTGATTGGGGCTAGCAGGTCTCGAGTTTTGAGATCAGCAATATTCCGCTTACCTATGGCTGGAAAGAGGTTGTCCATTAGGCTTTTGAGCACTCGTCGACTATGTTCTTCCGACCACTTTTTATTTGTGGCATGCCACTCAATAGCAAGCTGCTCAAAAGTACGCGCTTCTTCCAGCTCAACCTTATCATTTTTCTTTTTATCTCCCGGATCGATGCTGTTTGCCAAAAGCTTACGAGCTTCATCACGGCGGGCTCTGGCATCTGCAAGAGATACGTCAGGGTAAACTCCTAAAGCCAGCATTTTTTGCTTTCCGCCAAATCGGTATTGCAAACGCCAGTATTTAGAACCATTGGGATGGACGAGAAGATGCATACCGTTGCCATCAGTCAGCTTATATTGCTTATCTGTTGGCTTAGCTGTTCTGACTTTGATATCTGTTAGAGCCATGCTTATCCCCTCCCTGTTGGTACAAGCATTATCGAACCGGAAATACCATCATCTGTACCAACATCTGTTGGTAGATGTACGTTGAAGTCGATTGACCTTGAGAGAGTTAATATAGCGGGAATGATGGGTAAATACTGGATTTCAGGCACAAAAAAAGACGTCCGTTGACGTCTATTGATGTTCCGATGGTGCCGAAGGCCGGACTCGAACCGGCACGTATTTCTACGGTTGATTTTGAATCAACTGCGTCTACCGATTTCGCCACTCCGGCACGGAAGGGATGCGGAAAACGTTGTGGATTATACCTGTCATGCTCCACCATGCAAGTGCCAGCACGCGATAGTCTCGCTAAGTGTTGAAAAAAACAGCGTCATTGCGCTTCGATCGCCCACGCTCCCTCCTTGCTCCAGCTATTCTCATCTCTCACCTGAATTTTTCCGGAATTTACCTCGCAAAAAAATGCAACGTGACCCGCTCGGTTTACATTTGCTGCCGTTTACTATGAGATGTCGTTACTGAATCACGTAATAGCGGTTACTCACCGCGCTCAGGACACCGTTATGCGTTTCTATCAGGTTGAACCCACGCTGGAGAACTACTGGCGCGGGATTATCCTTTTCGGCAAAAATGTGGCTTCCTACAAGTTTGCCCTCGCCCACGCGTTGTACGATCTCAAACCTGACGGCAGCGATCTGATCGCGCTTGAGGATCTGGCCGTACCATTCAGCGGCCATTTATGCCGTCATCTAAAACACGCACCAAAGCAGATTACCTCACGCAGCAGCCAGTTTATTACCGCCTGTACGCAATTCAATAACGGTGAAATTACACGTGATGAACTCACCGCCATCACCGTCCGCCAGGGGTTTAACAACGTGCTCGATGCCTTTCACAATGTGAATCAGGGTGAGATTGAGAAACGCTTTTTTATCGATGAGCGCAAAACGCATAAAGGCATCCGGATGACGGATAACTTTTACAACCTGGGTGAACGCCTGCAATACCGAAACTTCAGTTTTGAAACTGACGCACGCTGGAACCTGGTCGAGCAGGGCTGGGCAATGAATATATCCAGCCACCTGATTAACATTGAATATGACGACGATAACCAAATGTTGTTTAGCAGGAACAGCGATCGACGGGTGGCGATCTCCAGCTGTCGGGACAGCCTGAATGGTTATCAGAAGGGGCGCTGCTTCTACTGTTTTGCCCCCATAAGCCTGCAAGCTGGCGATGACACTTTCGCTGATGTTGATCATTTTATTCCGTGGAAAGCACGGGGACAGGTGGCGAATATCGATGGCGTCTGGAATCTGGTCCTCGCCTGCAAGGAGTGTAACCGTGGTGGGAAAGGTAAATTTGCCCAACTTCCTTCGACCAGGCTACTCCAGCGCCTACGGGACCGAAATGAATACTTCATTAACAGCCATCTTCCGCTGCGTGAAACGTTGATTCGTCAGACCGGTGCAACCCAGGCGCAGAGAAACACATTTTTGAACGACAGCTGGAACGAGGCGATTAAAATACTCTTTCACCAGTGGGAACCCATTGCACAAGGAACGGATACATTCTGATGACCCTTGAATATTACCAGCGCCATGCGCAAGATTTTTTCAGCTCGACGGTTAATGTCGATATGGAGTCGCTTTATCAACCTTTTCTGCAACGCATCACAGAAGGCGGACGTATTCTGGATGCGGGTTGCGGCTCGGGGCGCGACAGCAAAGCATTTCTTGAGAAAGGGTATAGGGTCGAGGCTTTCGACGCCTCATCGGAAATGGTTAACCTTGCCAGCCAGCATGCCGGGCTGCGCGTCAGACAGATGACATTCAACGATATCACCGATATTGAACACTATGATGGTATCTGGTGCTGCGCGTCGTTGCTGCATGTAAGTGCCGAAGAGTTACCAAGCGTAATGAGCAAACTCGCCCATGCGCTTAAAAAGGGCGGTACCTGGTATGTGTCGTTCAAATACGGTGAAACTGAACGAGTAAAAGACGGTCGCCACTTTACCGATCTCACCGAACAAGGGCTGGAAAAGCTGATCGCACCGCTGACGGATATCACGCTAATCAGCAGTTGGACGACGCGCGATAAGCGCCCCGACCGTGACGAAATGTGGCTCAATGCGCTGCTGCAGAAAAGGCCTTAATCCCCCCTTCTGCGAAGCGTCCCGTTTCCCCATGCTCTACACTTCCAGTTCAACACCACACTGAGGGAAACACGATGTCGATGATAAAAAGCTACGCTGCAAAAGCGGCGGGCAGCGAACTCGAACTCTATGAATATGATGCGGGCGAGTTTAAACCGGAAGATGTCGAAGTCCAGGTCGATTACTGCGGTATCTGCCATTCTGATTTGTCGATGATCGACAACGAATGGGGATTCTCTCAGTATCCGCTGGTTGCCGGGCATGAGGTGATTGGTCGCGTGGCGGCGCTCGGCAGCGCGGCGCAGGATAAGGGTCTAAAGGTTGGTCAGCGCGTCGGCGTTGGCTGGACGGCGCGCAGCTGCGGACATTGCGATGCCTGTATCAGCGGTAATCAGATCAACTGCCTTGAAGGGTCTGTTCCCACAATTCTTAATCGCGGTGGCTTTGCCGAGAAGCTGCGGGCCGACTGGCAGTGGGTGATCCCGTTGCCGGACAATATCGATCTGGCGGCCGCTGGCCCCTTACTGTGCGGCGGCATCACGGTGTTCAAACCACTGCTGATGCACCATATCACCGCCACCAGCCGCGTCGGGGTGATCGGCATCGGCGGCCTGGGGCATATCGCCATTAAGCTGTTACATGCGATGGGTTGCGAAGTGACCGCGTTCAGCTCCAATCCGGCGAAAGAGCAGGAAGTGCTGGCAATGGGGGCGGATAAAGTGGTCAACAGCCGCGATCCGGATGCGCTAAAAGCGCTGGCGGGCCAGTTCGATCTCATTATTAACACGGTTAACGTCGATCTCGACTGGCAGCCCTATTTTGAAGCGCTGGCCTACGGCGGTAACTTCCATACCGTCGGCGCGGTGCTGAAGCCGCTGCCGGTTCCGGCGTTCACCTTAATTGCCGGCGATCGCAGTATCTCTGGTTCGGCGACCGGTACGCCGTTCGAACTGCGCAAGCTGATGAAGTTTGCCGGGCGCAGCAAGGTGTCGCCCACCACCGAACTGTACCCGATGTCGCAAATTAACGAAGCTATCCAGCACGTGCGTGACGGCAAAGCCCGCTACCGCGTAGTGCTTAAAGCCGACTTCTGATCGTCTTTGCCGGGTGGCGTAAGCTTCCCGGCTATTCTCCCCGCTATTCCAGACAGGTTAAATTCTCCTCACAATCTCTGCAATTTAGCGGTGAAGAGTGCGTCACGGTTGCCTATACTCCAGGCAGGATAAATGGAGGAAATCTCAATGAGCGCACCCCTGCTAATTGCCCGCACGCCGGACACCGAATTGTTTTTACTGCCAGGTATGGCCAACCGCCACGGGCTGATTACCGGCGCGACCGGGACCGGTAAAACCGTCACGCTACAGAAACTGGCCGAATCGCTGTCCGAGATTGGCGTGCCGGTATTTATGGCCGATGTGAAAGGTGACTTAACCGGTGTAGCCGAGGAAGGACAAGCCTCTGAAAAGCTGCTCGCCCGCCTGAAAAATATCGGCATTACCGACTGGCAACCGCATGCTAATCCGGTCACCGTGTGGGATATCTTCGGCGAAAAAGGTCATCCCGTGCGGGCTACTGTATCTGACCTCGGACCGCTGCTGCTGGCCCGTCTGCTGAACCTCAACGACGTGCAGTCCGGTGTGCTGGATATTATCTTCCGTATTGCCGATGACCAGGGATTGCTGCTGCTCGATTTCAAAGACCTGCGGGCTATCACCCAATACATTGGCGATAACGCTAAATCCTTCCAGAATCAGTACGGCAATATCAGTAGCGCCTCGGTCGGGGCTATCCAGCGCGGGCTGCTGTCGCTGGATCAACAGGGCGCGGCACACTTCTTTGGCGAACCGATGCTGGACATCAAAGACTGGATGCGTACCGACGCCAGCGGCAAAGGGATGATTAATATCCTCAGCGCCGAGAAGCTCTATCAGATGCCCAAACTGTACGCTGCCAGCCTGCTGTGGATGCTCTCCGAACTGTACGAACAATTGCCGGAAGCGGGCGATCTGGAGAAGCCAAAACTGGTGTTCTTCTTCGATGAAGCGCACCTGCTGTTCAACGATGCCCCGCAGGTGCTGCTGGATAAAATCGAGCAGGTGATCCGCCTGATCCGCTCGAAAGGGGTCGGCGTGTGGTTCGTCTCGCAAAACCCGTCGGATATTCCGGACAACGTGCTTGGTCAGTTGGGGAACCGCGTGCAGCACGCCCTGCGCGCGTTCACCCCGAAAGACCAGAAAGCGGTGAAAAGCGCGGCGCAAACCATGCGCGCCAACCCGGCATTTGATACCGAAAAAGCCATTCAGGAGCTGGGAACTGGTGAGGCGCTGGTGTCGTTTCTGGACGCCAAAGGCAGCCCTTCTGTGGTTGAACGGGCGATGGTGATTGCGCCATGCTCACGGATGGGACCGGTGACGGACGACGAGCGCAACGGGCTGATTAATCACTCTTCGCTGTACGGCAAATATGAAGAAGATATCGACCGCGAGTCCGCCTATGAACGTTTGCAGCAAGGCGTGCAGGCCAGTACCGAGCAGCAAAATACGCCCCCCGCCAACGGTAAAGCTGTCGATGTGGATGGCGGTATTCTCGGTGGGTTGAAGGATATTCTGTTTGGCAGCACCGGACCGCGTGGCGGTAAGCGCGATGGCGTGGTGCAGAGCGTGGCGAAAAGCGCGGCGCGACAAGTTACCAATCAGATAATCCGCGGTATGCTGGGGAGTTTGATGGGCGGGAGAAAACGCTAGCCCGTGTTACGTTGCCGGATGGCGGCGTAAACGCCTTATCCGGCCTACGGGTCCGGAATAGGCCTGAAAAGCACAACGCCATCAGGCCTACGATTACTGTGATTATGACTTACGTAGCATCAGCCACAGGCTTATCAGGAAGAAGCTGGCGCTTGGCAGCAGCGCACCGATAATCGGCGGAATGCCGTACACCAGCGTCAGTGGGCCAAAGATTTGGTCCAGCACATAGAACACAAAGCCAAAGCTAATCCCTGTCACCACGCGCACGCCCATCGGGACGCTACGCAGCGGACCAAAGATAAACGACAGCGCCATCAGCATCATGACCGCCACAGACAGCGGCTGGAAGACTTTGCTCCACATATTGAGCTGGTAGCGTCCGGCATCCTGGCCGCTCGACTTCAGGTACTTCACATAGTTATGCAAACCACTAATCGACAGCGCGTCAGGATCCAACGCCACGACGCCGAGCTTGTCGGGCGTCAGGTTGGTTTTCCAGGTGCCGCTCACCGTTTGCGAGCCGGTGATTTGTTTCGGATCGGTCAGGTTGGATTCATCTACCTGCGACAAACGCCAGACCTTCTGCTCCGGGTCAAACGTCGCGCTTGCGGCATAGCGTACAGACTGCAGACGGCGCTTGTCGTTAAACGAGTAGATGCTAATCCCGCCTAACTCGGCGTCGCCTTTCACCCGCTCGATGTAGACAAAGCTGTCACCGTCTTTCGCCCACAAACCCTGCTGGGTAGAGAGCAGCGAGCCGCCGTACATCTGCTGCGCACGGTAGTTACGCGCCATCTGTTCGCCTTGTGGCGCGACCCATTCGCCGATAGCCATCGTCAGCAGCACCAGCGGAATCGCGGTTTTCATCACCGACAACGCCACCTGCATACGGGTAAAGCCGGAAGCCTGCATCACCACCAGTTCACTGCGCTGGGCCAGCATGCCCAGCCCCAGCAATGCCCCCAGCAGCGCCGCCATCGGGAAGAAGATCTGAATATCTTTCGGCGCACTGAGCAGGGTATACAGCCCGGCGCCCATCGCATCGTAGCTCCCCTGCCCGGCTTTTTTCAGCTGGTCAACGAACTTGATGATCCCGGAGAGCGACACCAGCATGAACAGCGTCATCATGATGGTGGTGAAAATGGTTTTACCGATATAGCGGTCAAGTACACCAAAAGGCTGCATTATACCGCTCCTTTACGCATAAAACGGGCACGCAAGCGGCGCATCGGCACCGTATCCCAGAGGTTAAGCACAATCGCCAGCGCCAGATACGCCAGGTTAACCGTCCACATCCAGAACACCGGATCCAGCTTACCTTTACCGCCGTTCGACTTCAGCGACGTCTGAACCAGGAAGAACAGCAAATAGAGCAGCATTGCTGGCAGCATCGACAGCACGCGACCTTGACGCGGGTTCACCACGCTCAGCGGTACGACCATCAGTGCCATCATAAATACGGTGAATACTAACGTGATACGCCAGGTCAGCTCCGCGCGGGCACGATCGGTGTCGGTCGTCCACAGCGTACGCATGTTCATCTGGTCGGTATCGTTTGGATCCAGTGCCACGGCCTGATGACCGATAATCGCCTGATAATCCTGGAAGTCAGTAATGCGGAAATCGCGCAGCAGCGCGGTACCTTCAAAGCGCGTGCCCTGGTTCAGCGTCACAACCTGAGAGCCATCGCGCATCTGGGTAAGATGTCCGGAATCGGCTACGACGACCGAAGGACGAGCGTTGCCTTTCGGGCGGATTTGCGCGAGGAACACGTCTTTGAAGTTGCTGCCGTCAACGCTTTCGATAAACAGCACCGAACTGCCGTTGGTCGCCTGCTGGAATTGCCCCTGAGCAAGCGCCGCCATACCGGGGTTCGCTTTCGCCTCCGCCAGGACTTCGTCCTGATGTCTGGAGGACCACGGTCCAGCCCACATCACGTTGACCGCCGCAATAATACTGGTAAACAGCGCCAGCACCATCGCCGCTTTCACGAGCACTGCCTTGCTCAGCCCGCAGGCGTGCATGACCGTAATTTCGCTTTCGGTATACAGTTTGCCCAGCGTCATCAATAGCCCGAGGAACAGGCTTAAGGGCAAGATAAGTTGCGCCATTTCTGGCACGCCCAGCCCCAGCAGCGAGAGCACCAGATTTGCCGGGATATCACCGTCAACCGCCGCACCAAGGATCCTGACCAACTTTTGACAAAAGAAGATCAAAAGCAGGATGAATAGGATCGCAAGTTGGCTTTTGAGCGTTTCCCGAACCAGATATCTTATGATTATCACTTTAAATACGCCCGTAAAAACCCGTCTTTTGCCGGAATTTAGCTTGTTTCATGGCTTAAACGTCATTTATTCTCTTGAGTCGTCGAAATCGTCGCTAAGATCATTATACTCAACGGATCCACCTCTCAGAAATTGTTCTGACGTGCCAATGCCGTAATAACGTTAAGATTAACACGAAGTCACCGCAACAGCGGGTATGAGTTACGAAAGCTTGCAATTCTATCCGTAGCCACCGCCGTTGTCTTTAAGATTCAGGAGCGTAGTGCATGGAGTTCAGTGTAAAAAGCGGTAGCCCGGAGAAACAGCGGAGTGCGTGCATCGTCGTGGGTGTCTTTGAACCACGCCGCCTCTCTCCGATTGCAGAGCAGCTCGACAAGATCAGCGACGGGTACATCAGCGCACTGCTGCGTCGCGGCGAACTGGAAGGCAAACCGGGTCAAACCCTGTTGCTGCACCATGTTCCTAACGTTCTGTCTGAGCGAATTCTCCTCATTGGATGTGGCAAAGAGCGCGAACTTGATGAGCGCCAGTACAAGCAGGTCATTCAGAAAACCATCAATACGCTGAATGATACTGGCTCAATGGAAGCCGTCTGCTTTCTGACCGAGCTGCACGTCAAAGGGCGCAATAACTACTGGAAAGTGCGTCAGGCCGTTGAGACGGCACAGGAAACGCTGTACAGCTTTGATCAACTGAAGACCAACAAAAGCGAGCCACGTCGCCCGCTGCGTAAAATGGTCTTCAATGTGCCGACCCGCCGCGAACTGACCAGCGGTGAGCGTGCGATCCAACACGGTCTGGCGATCGCCGCCGGCATCAAAGCGGCAAAAGATCTTGGCAACATGCCGCCGAACATCTGTAACGCCGCCTACCTGGCCTCTCAGGCGCGCCAGCTGGCAGACAGCTACAGCAAAAATGTTGTGACCCGTGTGATCGGCGAGCAACAAATGAAAGAGCTGGGCATGCACTCTTATCTGGCCGTCGGTCACGGCTCGCAGAACGAGTCGCTGATGTCGGTCATCGAGTACAAAGGCAATCCGTCCGAAGACGCGCGTCCGATCGTGCTGGTCGGTAAAGGGTTAACCTTTGACTCCGGCGGTATCTCCATCAAACCAGCCGAAGGCATGGATGAGATGAAATACGACATGTGCGGCGCGGCAGCGGTATACGGCGTGATGCGCATGGTGGCCGAGCTTCAGATCCCCATCAACGTTGTCGGCGTGCTGGCGGGCTGTGAAAACATGCCGGGTGGCCGCGCGTATCGCCCAGGCGACGTGCTGACCACCATGTCTGGACAGACCGTTGAAGTGCTCAATACGGATGCCGAAGGCCGTCTGGTGCTGTGCGACGTGTTAACCTACGTCGAGCGCTTTGAGCCAGAAGCAGTGATTGACGTCGCGACCCTGACCGGCGCGTGCGTGATTGCGCTGGGCCATCACATCACCGGCCTGATGTCGAACCACAACCCGCTGGCGCATGAGCTGATCGGTGCGTCCGAGCAGGCTGGTGACCGCGCGTGGCGTTTGCCGCTGGGTGATGAATACCAGGAGCAGTTAGAGTCCAACTTTGCGGATATGGCGAACATCGGCGGACGTCCTGGCGGTGCCATTACCGCGGGCTGCTTCCTGTCACGCTTTACCCGTAAGTACAACTGGGCGCACCTGGATATCGCCGGTACCGCATGGCGTTCAGGGAAAGCCAAAGGCGCAACCGGTCGTCCAGTGGCGCTGCTGTCGCAGTTCCTGCTCAATCGTGCCGGTTTTAACGGCGAAGAGTGATGTAAAACGCCGGGTGGCGGCTTCGCCTTACCCGGCCGACAACGTTACTCAACCGTAGGCCGGGTAAGCGTAGCGCCACCCGGCTTTGCATTTAAATCCACAACAAGAAGCCCCATATCATGAGAAACGCAACGTTCTATATTCTGGACAATGACAACACCGTCGATGGCTTAAGCGCCGTTGAACAACTGGTGTGTGAAATTGCCGCAGAACGTTGGCGTGCTGGCAAGCGCGTGCTGATCGCCTGTGAAAACGAAAAGCAGGCTCTTCGACTGGATGAAGCTCTGTGGGCGAGACCGGCAGAAAGTTTTGTTCCGCATAATCTGGCGGGAGAAGGCCCCAGAGGCGGCGCGCCGGTAGAGATTGCCTGGCCGGAGAAACGCAATAGCAGCCCGCGCGACCTGCTCATCAGTTTGCGCGTTGGCTTTGCAGATTTTGCCACCGCTTTCACAGAAGTGATAGACTTCGTTCCTTACGAAGATTCTTTGAAACAATCGGCACGCGATCGCTACAAAGCTTACCGCGTGGCTGGTTTTAACCTGAATACGGCAACCTGGAAATAATGGAAAAGACATACAACCCACAAGATATCGAACAGCCGCTTTACGAGCACTGGGAAAAGCAGGGCTATTTCAAACCTAACGGCGATGAAAGCAAAGAGTCCTTCTGCATCATGATCCCGCCGCCGAACGTCACCGGCAGTTTGCATATGGGTCATGCTTTCCAGCAAACCATCATGGATACCATGATTCGCTACCAGCGCATGCAGGGTAAAAACACCCTGTGGCAGGCCGGTACCGACCACGCGGGTATCGCTACCCAGATGGTGGTTGAGCGTAAGATTGCCGCTGAAGAAGGTAAAACCCGTCACGACTACGGTCGCGAAGCGTTTATCGACAAAATCTGGCAGTGGAAAGCGGAATCCGGCGGCACCATTACCCGTCAGATGCGCCGTCTCGGCAACTCCGTTGACTGGGAGCGCGAGCGCTTCACTATGGACGAAGGTCTTTCCAATGCCGTGAAAGAAGTCTTTGTTCGCCTGTACAAAGAAGATCTGATCTACCGTGGCAAGCGTCTGGTCAACTGGGACCCGAAACTGCGCACCGCTATTTCTGATCTGGAAGTGGAAAACCGCGAGTCTAAAGGCTCCATGTGGCACATCCGCTATCCGCTGGCTGACGGCGCAAAAACCGCAGACGGTAAAGATTACCTGGTCGTCGCCACCACCCGTCCGGAAACCGTACTGGGTGATACCGGCGTGGCTGTGAACCCGGAAGATCCGCGCTATAAAGATCTGATTGGCAAATTCGTTGTTCTGCCGCTGGTTAACCGCCGCATTCCGATCGTCGGTGATGAACACGCCGACATGGAAAAAGGCACCGGCTGCGTGAAGATCACCCCGGCACACGACTTTAACGACTACGAAGTCGGGAAACGTCACGGCCTGCCGATGATCAACATTCTGACCTTTGACGGTGACATCCGTGAAACCGCGGAAGTGTACGACACCAAAGGCGAAGAGTCCGACGTTTACTCCAATGAAATCCCGGCTGAGTTCCAGAAGCTGGAACGTTTTGCTGCGCGTAAAGCGGTGGTTGCCGCCGTTGATGCGCTGGGCCTGCTGGAAGAAATTAAACCGCACGACCTGACCGTACCTTACGGCGACCGTGGCGGCGTGGTTATCGAACCGATGCTGACCGACCAGTGGTACGTCCGTGCCGACGTGCTGGCAAAACCGGCGGTTGAAGCGGTTGAGAACGGCGACATCCAGTTCGTACCGAAGCAGTACGAAAACATGTACTTCTCCTGGATGCGTGATATTCAGGACTGGTGTATTTCCCGTCAGCTGTGGTGGGGTCACCGTATCCCGGCATGGTATGACAACGACGGCAACGTCTACGTTGGCCGTACCGAAGACGAAGTGCGTCAGGAAAACAACCTCGGCGCCGACGTTGCACTGCGCCAAGACGAAGACGTTCTCGATACCTGGTTCTCTTCTGCACTGTGGACCTTCTCTACGCTGGGCTGGCCGGAAAATACCGACGCACTGCGTCAGTTCCACCCAACCAGCGTGATGGTTTCCGGCTTCGACATTATCTTCTTCTGGATTGCCCGCATGATCATGATGACCATGCACTTCATCAAAGATGAAAACGGCAAGCCGCAGGTTCCGTTCAAGACCGTCTACATGACCGGTCTGATTCGCGACGACGAAGGTCAGAAGATGTCCAAATCCAAGGGCAACGTGATTGACCCACTGGATATGGTCGACGGTATCTCTCTGGCAGAACTGCTGGAGAAACGTACCGGCAACATGATGCAGCCGCAGCTGGCTGAGAAAATTGCCAAGCGTACCGAGAAGCAGTTCCCGGACGGCATCGAGCCGCACGGCACCGACGCCCTGCGTTTCACCCTGGCAGCGCTGGCCTCTACTGGTCGCGATATCAACTGGGACATGAAGCGTCTGGAAGGTTACCGTAACTTCTGTAACAAGCTGTGGAACGCCAGCCGCTTCGTGCTGATGAACACCGAAGATCAGGATTGCGGCTTCAACGGTGGCGAAATGACCCTGTCGCTGGCGGATCGCTGGATCCTCGCTGAATTCAACCAGACCATCAAAGCGTACCGCGAAGCGCTGGATAACTTCCGCTTCGATATCGCCGCGGGCATTCTGTACGAGTTCACCTGGAACCAGTTCTGTGACTGGTATCTGGAACTGACCAAGCCGGTCATGAACGGCGGTTCCGAGTCTGAACTGCGCGGCACCCGCAATACGCTGGTTACCGTGCTGGAAGGTCTGCTGCGCCTGGCGCACCCGATCATTCCGTTCATCACCGAGACCATCTGGCAGCGCGTGAAAGTGATTTGTGGCAACACTGCAGATACCATCATGCTGCAGCCGTTCCCGGAATATAACGCCGCACAGGTTGATGAAGCCGCGCTGGCCGATACCGAATGGCTGAAGCAGGCGATCGTTGCCGTACGTAACATCCGTGCGGAAATGAACATCGCCCCGGGCAAACCGCTGGAGCTGCTGCTGCGTGGTTGCAGCGCTGACGCAATGCGTCGTGTGAACGACAACCGTAGCTTCCTGCTGAACCTGGCACGTCTGGAAAGCATTACCGTGCTGCCAGCCGATGACAAAGGCCCGGTCTCCGTGACCAAAATCATCGACGGCGCCGAGCTGCTGATCCCGATGGCTGGCCTCATCAACAAAGAAGATGAGCTGGCGCGTCTGGCAAAAGAAGTAGCGAAAATCGAAGGTGAGATTGCCCGTATCGAAGGCAAACTTTCCAACGAAGGTTTCGTTGCCCGCGCACCGGAAGCAGTTATCGCCAAAGAGCGTGAGAAGCTGGACGGTTACGCAGAAGCCAAAGCGAAGCTGATTGAACAGCAGGCGGTCATCGCCGCGCTGTAATTGCCTATGCCGGATAGCGCTGCGCTTATCCGGCAAACGGGCACCGTCATCGTAGGTCGGATAAGCGTAGCGCATCCGACACCACAGACGATAAAGCCTCTGACGCATAGGCTCAGAGGCTTTTTATTGAATTATCCTCGCTTGCGCTTCCCCTCGCCGCAGTGGTATTAACTGCATATGTCTCACTTTTATGTCATGAGTTCGCTATGAGTGCCATTACCTCCGTCGCGGCAACGCTGCGCCGAATTTCTGCCGATGATAACGCCGCCATTGCCCGTGTTATCCGCAAAGTTTCCGCTGAATACGGGCTTACCGCCGATAAGGGGTATACCGTTGCCGACCCTAATCTGGACGAACTGTTCCAGGTTTACAGCCAGCCGGGCGCGGCCTACTGGGTGGTTGAGCAAAACGGTGAAGTCGTGGGCGGCGGTGGCGTTGCGCCGTTAGGATGTAGTGAACCAGGCATTTGCGAGCTGCAAAAGATGTACTTCCTGTCGAGCGCGCGCGGTCAGGGGCTGGCGAAAAAACTGGCGCTGATGGCGCTCGAACATGCCCGCGAGCAGGGTTTTAAGCAGTGCTATCTGGAGACCACAGCGTTTCTGACTGAGGCAATCCGCCTGTATGAGCATTTAGGCTTTGAGCATATCAGCGAAGCGCTGGGCTGTACCGGGCACGTGGATTGTGAAGTGCGGATGTTAAAGCCCATCTGACCTTACGCCGAGAAGCTTTAGCCGCGTTACTGCATCTCGGCTGAGAGCATCAGTCGAATAACGCCAGCCGCGCGGGCGGTTGGCAGCTTCAGCACCTGAGACCAGAGATCCTGCACTATCTCACAGGCAATCTTCTCTTTGTCGATCGCTTTAGTCGGATCGGCCATGATCTGAATATCCGGCCCATAGCGCTGTACTAACCCAGGGCTTATTGCTTGCAGATCCTGCAACGCCAGCTGTTTCTCTTCTGCCGCGACCGTATGTTTGTTCGGACCATAGGCAGCACGCATCATACTCATATCACTCGCCATACGACGGTTCATGATCGCATGCGGAACCAGACGTGCCGGGTTAATCCCCCCTTTCACTGCCGGAAACAGAAAGCGGAAGCATTCGTCATCACCGATTTTGGCCACAGCAGCGATCTGCTCAAGGTTAATTTTCATATATTCAATGACATTGGCATCTGGCGCCTGCTGTAATCTTGCCATTTGCAACTGAAGAATTTGCGGCTGTATCGCGTCGATAACCTGCTGTTCGCTACTCCCTGCTTTCTTCATCTGCGCTGCCTGGCTGATAATTTTTTGTGTCAGCTCAGGTTCCTGCTCCTTAATCACCTGAAACGCCGGATTGGAGAGCATCGCCTTTTCAAACTGCTGCTCTTCGGTCAGACCATAATCCGGGCTTTCGCGTGGGATCAGGTAGTGCACATCAAACAGATTCCACGCGATAATCGCCACCACAAAAACCACCGCGCCGGAGATCTTGCCCAGCCAGCCTTTTTTGCGAAACATGCCGACGACGATAGCAATCACCGCCCCGATATAACCTGCCAACAAAACGTGTGCCCAGTTCATTAACCATCCTTATGCCAAATCATCTCTGTTACGGGGATATATTTCCCCTTCGTGTGTTTTGATTATTACGGCAGCAGCGAGCGATTTCCAGCCACCAGATTTTGCTAACAGAAACAGGAAGGATTAAACCGCGCGGCGATGAGCACCGCGCGTCAAAGAAAGGAATTAAGCTGGCACACCGCTGTGGAAGCGGAATTCATCGTCAGGAGAGGTGATCAACGCGGCTTCTACTTCGCCAAAAAACCGCACCCGGCTACTGATATCATCGGCTGAAACCTGCTGCGCCAGCGCCAGGTAATCCTGATAGTGTCGGGCCTCGGATCGCAATAGCGACAGATAAAACGCCTGCAGATTATCATCCAGATACGGCGCCAGCGCGGCGAACCGTTCGCAGGAACGCGCCTCAATGTAAGCCCCGCAAATCAGTTTATCGATTAGCGTTAAAGGCTCATGGGTGCGTACCTCTTTGAGCATGCCTTTGGCGTAACGGCTGGCGGTAATCTTGATATAGGGAATGTTGCGGCTCATCATCGCCTCACGCACCTGCCAGAAATGATGCAGCTCTTCTTTGATCAGCAAAACCATGCTGTCGATAAGCTTGCGTCCCCACGGGTCGTCGGTTTGCGGCATCACGCTTTTGCTTATCTGTTTATTCAGCGCGATAAAATCCGGCTCATCCCCTTCTCTGAAAGCAAACGCTTCATAGGGCTTCAGCCAGTCCAGCAGCGCCTGCGATCCCTGTTTATCCGCGACATACTTACGCACCAGCAGCATCGCCGTTTGCGCCGCTTTCAGCTCACAGACGAGGTGATCGGTCAATAACAGAGGCAGATTCGCTGGGTCTCGCGCTTTATCAAGCCAGGCCTGGGGCGTTTTACAGTGCAGGAAGTTGTAGATCGGGGAAAGTATTTGCAGGTAATCCATACGTTGTCCTTGGCCTGCGGCAGCCGATGCTACCGCAGGTCAGTAGATGACTTAGTGACGCACGCCGTCATCATCTTCGTCGACGAGGTCTTCATCGTCGCCGTCTTCACCTTCTTCGCCGTTCGGGTCTTCAAAATAGGTTCCCCAACCGTCGTATTCCACATCATATTTTTCAGCCAGGTTCATCAGTTGCTCAACCTGAGCATCAATCAACTCCGCATTCAGTGCACATTCGCTCAGAATGTCACAGCAAATAACCGTGTCGCCTTCTTCCACTTCCAGCTCTTCCGGCTCGGTCACTTCATAACCCAGCTTGAAGGCTTCTACTGCCGCTTTTTCCAGGGTTTCGAAGTCATCCGCGGAAAGGTGATGCTCGATGGTGTACAGCGCATCTGGATCGCTGCCATCTTCGAGTAGCTCTTCAATAATCAAGCGCGTTTCTTCACGCTGTTCTTCCAGTAGTTCCGGGTTTGCCATGGCTCGTTCCTCATAATGTCCTGCCGATACTCTTATTGTCACATACCGCTGTCATTGCCTCCACCTTTCCAGGAAAGATTTGTTAAACAAGGTTGCAAATGAATAAACATCCATATAAATTGAATTTTAATTCAATAAATGGCCTAAGCCATGTGAGGGAACCATGTCTGCGTTTTATCAGAAACATTTTTTGAAACTGCTTGATTTCACCTCTGCTGAACTCACGTCACTGCTCCAGCTCGCCGCACAGCTGAAGGCAGATAAGAAAAACGGCACTGAAGTCGCTAAGCTCACCGGTAAAAACATCGCGCTCATCTTCGAAAAAGACTCAACCCGTACCCGTTGCTCTTTCGAAGTTGCCGCATACGATCAGGGCGCGCGCGTGACGTATCTCGGGCCAAGCGGCAGCCAGATTGGCCATAAAGAGTCGATCAAAGACACCGCCCGCGTGCTCGGCCGCATGTACGACGGTATTCAGTATCGGGGTCACGGTCAGGAGATTGTCGAGACGCTGGCGGAATATGCCGGAGTTCCGGTGTGGAACGGATTAACCAACGAGTTTCACCCCACTCAACTGCTGGCGGATCTGTTAACTATGCAGGAACACCTGCCGGGTAAAGCGTTTAATGAGATGACGCTGGTCTACACCGGTGATGCCCGCAACAATATGGGCAATTCCATGCTGGAAGCCGCCGCGTTAACCGGGCTGGATCTGCGCCTGGTCGCACCGCAGGCCTGCTGGCCGGAAGAAAGTCTGGTTGCGGAGTGCAAAGCGCTGGCGCAGAAAAACGGCGGCAATATTACGCTGACTGAAGATGTCGCCACTGGCGTGAAAGACGCGGACTTCATCTATACCGACGTCTGGGTATCAATGGGCGAAGCAAAAGAGAAGTGGGCCGAACGTATTGCGCTGCTGCGTAAGTACCAGGTTAATAGCGCGATGATGGCGTTGACCGGCAATCCGCAGGTGAAATTCCTGCACTGCCTGCCCGCGTTTCATGACGATCAAACCACGCTTGGCAAACAAATGGCACAGGAATATGGTCTGCACGGCGGAATGGAAGTGACCGATGAGGTCTTTGAATCCCCCGCCAGTATCGTATTTGATCAGGCGGAAAACCGGATGCACACCATCAAAGCGGTGATGGTGGCGACGCTGGCGAAGTGAGGGCATGGATGAAAAGAATGCCGGATGGCGATGCTGAGCATCTTATCCGGCCTACAACCGCGCTCCCGTAGGCCGGGTAAGGCGAAGCCGCCCCCGGCAAATACGCTTATGCCACCCGCATTTTCACCACGGCTTTGCGTACCAGCGCTGGAGCACCGACCGCGCACAGCGGTTTATGCACTTCGCCCGGATAAAACACCACGAAATCACCTTCGTTCAGCACCACCGTTTTCTCCTGTACCCCTTCCGGCAGGAAGGCGATATCTTTATCCGCCAGCCAGTCAGTTTCCGGCGCGCCCGCAGGCTGCGTGCTGAAGGTCATGCCTTCCTGACCTTTGAGCAGGATCTGAATATCCAGATAGCGCGCGTGATACTCGGCGCGGCGCTGTGCAAACGGCTCCGTCATATCTTCAGCAATCAGATAAAACAGACGATCGCCGTCGATGTCGTGCTTACCTTTTTCCGTCTCATCCGTCACATGCGCTTTAATGTGTTCAATCGCCTGACGCAGCTCTTCCGGCAGCCAGGCATCCAGGTTGTGAATATTGCCGACAATCATCTCAAACCCCTTAATTAAAACATCGTTTCATTTTAGTTGTTATACGAAAAAATGGTCTGCCATACTACTGCTATTTGCCGATATTTTGCGTCAACGCATGTTTATCTCATTGTTACTGTTTGGCATTCAGGGTGAATGAATATTCATGAGAATCGTTTGCGATGAATAATTTGTGCATTTTTCGCTTGATCCCATAACGGAGCTGAGTATAATCGCGGACAATTTGCCGGGAGGATGTATGGTTCAGTGTGTACGACATTTTGTCTTACCGCGTCTGAAAAAGGACGCTGGCCTGCCGTTTTTCTTTCCGTTGATCACCCATTCCGAGCCCCTCAATTGAGGGGCTTTTTTTTTGCCCAGGCGTCAGGAGATAAACATGGCTAATCCGCTCTATCAAAAACACATCATTTCCATAAACGACCTCAGCCGCGATGACCTCAATCTGGTCCTCGCAACGGCGGCGAAATTAAAAGCTAACCCACAGCCGGAGCTGTTAAAGCATAAGGTTATCGCCAGCTGCTTCTTTGAAGCCTCAACCCGCACCCGTTTATCCTTTGAAACCTCCATGCACCGCCTGGGCGCCAGCGTGGTGGGTTTCTCTGACAGCAGCAACACCTCTCTGGGCAAAAAAGGTGAAACACTGGCCGATACCATTTCCGTCATCAGCACCTATGTCGACGCCATCGTAATGCGCCATCCGCAGGAAGGCGCCGCGCGTCTGGCTACGGAGTTCTCCGGTAACGTTCCGGTACTGAACGCAGGCGACGGCTCCAACCAACATCCCACCCAAACGCTGCTGGATCTGTTCACCATTCAGGAAACTCAGGGTCGCCTGGACAATCTTCACATCGCCATGGTGGGTGACCTGAAATATGGCCGCACCGTCCATTCCCTGACCCAGGCGCTGGCGAAGTTTGAAGGTAACCGTTTCTACTTCATCGCCCCGGACGCGTTGGCCATGCCGCAATATATTCTGGATATGTTGAATGAAAAAGGTATCGCCTGGAGCCTGCACGGCACTATTGAAGAGGTGATGGCGGAGGTCGATATCCTCTACATGACCCGCGTACAAAAAGAGCGTCTGGACCCGTCCGAATACGCCAACGTGAAAGCGCAGTTTGTTCTGCGCGCCAGCGATCTGAACGGCGCCAGAGCAAACATGAAGGTACTGCATCCGCTGCCGCGTATCGATGAGATCACCACCGACGTCGACAAGACGCCACACGCCTGGTATTTCCAGCAGGCTGGCAACGGCATCTTCGCCCGCCAGGCGTTACTGGCACTGGTACTGAATAGCGAACTGGCACTGTAAGGGAGAAAAAGAGATGACACACGATAACAAACTGCAGGTTGAAGCCATCAAACGTGGCACCGTGATTGACCATATTCCCGCACAGGTTGGTTTTAAGCTGCTGACGCTGTTCAAACTGACGGAAACCGACCAACGTATCACCATCGGTCTGAACCTGCCGTCAGGCGAGATGGGCCGTAAGGACCTGATTAAAATTGAAAACACGTTCCTGACCGATGAGCAGGTAAACCAGCTCTCCCTGTACGCCCCGCAGGCAACGGTAAACCGCATTGACGATTACGACGTGGTGGGTAAATCACGTCCGAGCCTGCCTGAGCGTATCGACAACGTACTGGTTTGCCCAAACAGCAACTGTATCAGCCATGCTGAACCAGTATCTTCCAGTTTTGCAGTGAAAAAGCGCGCTGATGACATCGCACTCAAATGCAAATACTGTGAAAAAGAGTTTTCGCATTATGTGGTGCTGGCCAACTAATTGGGGTTGGTTATGAGATCCCGGCTCCCTATAATGAGCGGGAACATTCTACTACCGCTGTAATTCAGGAGAAATCATGAGCAAGACTATCGCGACGGAAAATGCACCAGCAGCAATCGGCCCATACGTTCAGGGCGTTGACCTGGGTAGCATGGTAATCACTTCCGGTCAGATCCCGGTCGATCCGAAAACCGGTGCCGTAGCGGAAGACGTGTCCGCTCAGGCACGTCAGTCGCTGGAAAACGTAAAAGCTATCGTTGAAGCAGCAGGCCTGAAAGTGGGCGACATCGTAAAAACGACCGTTTTCGTTAAAGACCTGAACGATTTCGCAACTGTAAACGCGACCTACGAAGCATTCTTCACCGAACACAACGCGACCTTCCCTGCGCGTTCTTGCGTAGAAGTTGCCCGTCTGCCGAAAGACGTGAAAATCGAGATTGAAGCGATCGCTGTTCGTCGCTAAGTCTTCTTGTGCCGGATGATGGCTTTGCCTCGTCCGGCCAATGCACGGGTCCTTTACAGGCCCGGTAAGCGCAAGCGCCACCGGGCATTTATCACATCACACCAAACAGTTTCGGAAGGAACAGCGAAATCGCCGGAATGTACGTCACGAGCATCAGCACCAGGAATAGCACGAGGTAAAACGGCAGCATCGCCTTCACCACCTGCTCTATTTTCTGTTTACTCACCGCACTGGCCACAAACAGCACCGACCCTACCGGCGGCGTAATCAGGCCGATCCCTAAGTTCACCAGCATGATCATGCCAAAATGAACCGGATCAATGCCGAGCGCGTTGGTCACCGGCAGCAGAACCGGCGTCAGAATGAGGATCAGCGGTGCCATATCCATCAGCGTACCGATCAGCAGCAGCATGATGTTAATACACATCAGGATGACGTATTTGTTGTCCGAGATGCTGGTGAAGGCTTCAGTGATACGCATCGGCAACTGCATATAGGTCATGACGGCACCGAACGCAGCGGCAAAGCCTATCAGGATCATGACGATAGTGACCGTTTTCACCGTGCGGAACATCAGCGTCGGCAGCTCAGACCATTTATAGTCACGATAGATAAACATGGTGACAAAGAAGGCCCACAGGCAGGCAATTGCCGCAGACTCCGTTGCGGTAAAGATACCTGACAGGATACCGCCCATGATGATCACAACGGTCATCAGGCCCCACAGCGTATCGACGAAAATCTTCAGCGCCTGGCGAAACGGTACACGTTCTCCTTTTGGATAACCGCGCTTGTGCGCGAACGCCACACACATCACCATCAGGCTGAGGCTTAACAGCAGCCCCGGCAGGATCCCGGCGATGAACAGCGCGGCAATCGACACCGTGCCACCGGTTGCCAGCGAGTAGATAACCGAGTTATGGCTGGGCGGCGTAAGAATCGCCTGCACCGAACCGCTGGCCGTTACCGCTGCGGCAAAGTCACGCGGATAACCTTTTTTATCCATCTCCGGGATCATTACCGAACCGATGGACGCGGTATCCGCCACGGACGATCCGGAAATAGCGCCAAAAAAGGTTGATGCCACAATATTTACCAGCGACAGTCCGCCGCGGATAAAACCAACAAAAATATAGGCAAAGTTCACCAGTCGCCGCGCAATTCCCCCTTCGGCCATAATAGCCCCGGCCAGAATAAAGAATGGGATCGCCAGCAGCGAAAACTTATTCACCCCACTGGTCAGTTGGATCATTACCGCTTCCAGCGGAATATCTATGTACCAGGCCCCAATGATGGCGCTAATGCCAACTGCGTACGCTACCGGTACCCCAATCGCCAGCATAATGCCGAGCGTAAAGACGAGAATAAATGCATCCATCTGCTTTCCTTTCTGAAATGGGGGCGGTAACTAGCTGGTCGATCCCAGCATAACAACGGGACGTTGGTACTGCGGTCCACGGAAAATCTTTTCTGCGATAAACAGCAGCGTTATGGCAGAGCCAATTGGCAACGGAAGATAGTTTTGCCCGGCGCTTAAAAGCGGGAATTCCGCCACGGGCTGGTCCCACAGTTCAAGACAGAGATTGGTTCCGTACCAGAGGATAAACAGGCTTATCGCCACCAACATAACGTCTGCGATTACCGAGCAATAACGGCGGGAAGCATCCCCCAGACGGTCAGTCACCATGCTCACCGCGATATGTGAGCCTGCACGATAGCTCACCGCCGCGCCAATAAAGGTGAATGTCACCATACAGAGAATAGCGACGGGTTCAGGCCATGACAGGGCGTTATTCAGAACATAACGCGCGAATATGCCAATGGGGATAATGGCGACCATGACCAATAATGCGATACCGGCAATCCACATTGACACCCGATAAAGAAAATCCATTACCGATGAATAGCATTCACCCATAATTATCACCTCGAATTAATCAAAAGATTCAGGCGGAGGGTTGATATCCTCCACCTGATGAATTACTTCACATCCTGAATACGTTTGATCAAATCCTGGTGGTCTTTACCGTAATTATCCCGCACTGACTGCGTGGCTTTATAGAAATAGTCCGTATCAATATCGTGGAACTGAACGCCGTTGGCTTTCATGGTCTCCAGTGATTTCGCATTATAATCATGCCAAAGTTTTCGTTGCTCTATCTGTGCTTCCTTGGCGAGTTTAATAATGAGATCCTGATCTTCTTTTTTCAACTTATCCCATTTAGCTTTCGAAAACAGAAAAAGCTCAGGAATAATAAAGTGTTTGCTCCAGGTATAGTTTTTCACGACCGGCAAATAGTTATGCGCAACAAACGTTGGCGGGTTATTTTCCGTGCCATCAATAACGCCGGTCTGCATGCCGCTAAATACTTCACTGACGCCCATGACAACGGAGTTAGCGCCCATCGCTTTCAGGGTATCCAGCGCTATCGGACTTCCTTGAACGCGGATTTTCATACCGTGTAAATCTTCCGGTTTCACCACCGGATTTTTGGTGATCAGGTTACGCGTGCCGGCATCCATCCAACCGAGAAACACCAGCCGCGATTTGGTATTGGCCGTCAGACGGTCGCCAATTTCCTGACCGATCATGCCATCGAGAACCTTATGCAGATGGTCCTCATCGCGGAAAATATATGGCAGGGTAAACACGTTAATTTCAGGGAGAATGGCGGCAACAGGCGTCATTGAGACACGAATAATATCGATAGCGCCTAATTGCGCCTGTTCAATCATCTGTTTTTCATCGCCTAACACGCCACCTGGAAAGGTTTTAATCTCCAGACGGCCGTCGGTCGCAGCGCTAAGTTTTTCCCCCATATGTTTGACAGCAACAACGTTCGGGTAATCAGCCGGATGCACATCTGCGGCGCGAAAAGTTTGTGCCAGCGTTGCATGACTCGCCAGGAATACAGACGCGCCAATACACAGACTTAACAGTTTTTTTGTCAGTTTCATTTGTCCTTCTCCAGAAGTTCATAATATCCATTAACAGGAATAGCTTGCAGAGCAAATGACTGCCGGAATTAAAAACGGGCAGCGAGAAACTTTCTTAACGACGTTACCTGCGCAGACTAACTGGTGTAACAATTTATTTCGATGACTGCGTTCACAAAAAATCGCAGATGCTTAAAATTTTTAGCACACTGTTTCATTTTTGCAATGCAGATCGTTTTATTGATACAAAAACAACGCAAAGAAGGCGATTTGATACTAATAACACCCGTTAGCATTTCAATAAAAATAAAACACTAATATTTTGGGAGAATATCTTTCGAATGAAAAAGAGAAATGCAGGATGGTATTAACACCATCCTGCAGAGACGTTGAGGATTACTGCCAGCCGTAGCGACGGCTATAAAAACCTTTCACAAGCTGGGTTAATGTCATGTAACCCGCCAGAATCGCAATCAGCCATGGGAAGTAGCTCAGCGGCAGCGCCTGCAATTGCAGGTAGCTGGCCAGCGGCGAGAACGGTAATGCAATGCCCACCACCATTACCACCAGCGTCATCAGCATCAGCGGCCATGCGGCGCGGCTCTGGATGAACGGCACGCGACGGGTACGGATCATATGCACAATCAACGTTTGCGACAGCAGGCCCACCACGAACCAGCCAGACTGGAACAACGTCTGATGTTCAGGCGTATTGGCATGGAAGACGAACCACATCAGGCAAAAGGTCAGAATATCGAAGATCGAGCTAATCGGTCCAAAGAAGATCATAAAGCGGCCCAACTCGGCAGGATTCCAGCGCTGCGGCTTTTTGATCTGCTCTTCGTCGACGTTATCAAACGGAATCGCCACCTGGGATACATCGTACAGCAGGTTCTGAATCAGTAAGTGCAGCGGTAACATCGGCAGGAACGGTAAGAAGGCGCTCGCCACCAACACGCTAAACACGTTACCGAAGTTCGAACTGGCCGTCATTTTGATGTACTTCAGCATGTTAGAGAAGGTACGGCGTCCTTCGATCACCCCTTCTTCCAGCACCATCAGGCTCTTTTCCAGCAGAATGATATCCGCCGCTTCACGTGCAATATCTACCGCGCCGTCAACGGAGATACCAATGTCCGCCGCGCGCAGCGCCGGGGCATCGTTTATACCATCGCCCATAAAGCCGACCACATGGCCTTCGCGCTTGAGCAGCGTGACAATGCGCTCTTTGTGCATTGGCGTCAGACGGGCAAACAGCGTGGTGCGCTGAGCAAGCCGAGCCAGCTCATCATCGCTTAACCCTTCAATGCTGCTACCGATAACCACATCACCCGCATCCAGGCCCACTTCATGACACACTTTCGCCGCCACCAATTCGCTATCGCCAGTGAGGATTTTCACCGTAATACCGCTGGCTTTCAGCGCTTTAAGCGCAGGTGCGGTGGTCTCTTTCGGCGGATCGAGGAACGCAATATAGCCTTCGAGGATCAGATCTGATTCATCAATACGCTGATAATCACCTTCACGCGCTGGCAGGTATTTCGTCGCCACCGCCACCACGCGCAGCCCCTGGCGGTTCAGCGTGTCCGTGACGCGTTTCACCCGACGCAGCATGTTGTCATCTAACGGGACTATCTCACCGTTGTGACGCACCTGGGTACAGACGTTGAGGATCTCCTGTAGCGCCCCTTTACAGACCAGTTGGTGTACATCGGTTTCTTCTGCCACCACTACCGACATGCGGCGACGTTCAAAATCAAACGGGATCTCATCGATTTTCTGCCAGCGAGTCGAGAGCTGGCGGGCTGATTCTTCGTCCACGCCTTCCAGCACCGCCGTATCCAGCAGATTCTTCAGCCCGGTCTGATAATGGCTGTTCAGCCACGCAGAATGCAGGACATGTTCGCTGGGCTTTCCAGAGATATCCGTATGATTCTCAAGTACAATTTTATCCTGAGTCAGGGTGCCGGTTTTATCGGTGCACAGGATATCCATCGCGCCAAAGTTCTGGATAGCGTCGAGGTGTTTAACGATAACCTTTTGTTTTGACAGCTTCACCGCCCCACGCGCCAGCGTTGAGGTGACGATCATCGGCAGCATTTCCGGTGTCAGTCCCACCGCCACAGACAGGGCAAACAGCGCCGCTTCCCACCAGTCGCCTTTAGTGTAGCCGTTGATGATAAGCACGATGGGCGCCATCACCAGCATAAAGCGGATCAGCAGCATGCTGACGCGGCTGATCCCTTTCTGGAAGGCATTCTGCTCGCTTTCCTGCTCGCTGACGCGGCCTGCCAGTTGCCCGAACCAGGTATTGGCGCCGGTTGAAATCACAATGGCCTGCGCCGTGCCGCTCACTACGTTGGTGCCCATAAAGCACAGGGTATCGCATTCCAGCGGGTTGCTTTGCTGCGGATCGCGACTGGTTGCCACTTTCTCCACCGGCAGCGATTCACCGGTCAGCGAAGCCTGGGCCACGAACAGGTCACGAGCCTGCACCACGCGCAAATCGGCTGGGATCATATCCCCTGCCGCCAGCTTGATGACATCGCCGGGAACCAACTGGTCGATCGGCAGTTCAACCCAGCCGTTCTCCCCTTTCTCGTTGATAACGCGCAGCACCGTGGCGGTGTTGCTGACCATCGCTTTCAGCGCATCAGCCGCTTTGGTGGAACGCGCCTCTTGCACAAAATTCAGCAGCGTAGAGATGACGACCATCAGGGCGATGACCCCAGCGGCAAACAGATCTTCGGTGGCATAGGAAATCGCCCCGAGAATGGTCAGCAGTATATTAAACGGGTTGCGATAGCAGACCCACAGATGCACCCACCAGGGCGACGGCTTCTGCGCCGGCAACTGGTTCTCGCCATGTATTTCGCGGGCGTTTTCGACTTCTGCGGCGTTTAAGCCTTCCGGATGAGCGCCGAACGTTTTCCACAGCGCTTCTTCGTCCATCAGCGCCATTTTCAGGCAATGTTCGCTCAGCGATGGCGGGATCGGCGTACTGGCAACGGTCTGAGCATTCGGCAATGGATCACGATGCACCAGACGATGCGGTAAATGGCGGTTTAGCCGGGCAAACAGCTGGCGGGTTATATTTTTGAACATAGGCAGTCCCTCTGCACCAGTATAAACAGGCGCAGTAAATCCTTCAGGCGTGGCAAAGCCTTGCCTGGTGGCAATATTAAAATCACAACAGGGACGTCAGAACGTCACTGTCTTACAGTTCCGGTAAGACAGTGAAAGACAAGCTTACCGGAAAGGGTTGTTTCTCCATCTCGGGAGAGGGGTGGGATCGGGATCCATATAGCCTCCGGTAAGTGAATGATTTGCGCTGCGGATTATACGCAGAAAACCATAAGGTTTGTGGCAATTATGGCGGTATGATAAACCATGGAAACTAAACCAAACATATACCAGACTTTGCCCATTGCACTGCGCTTGAGTAAAGTTATTCTCTATTTGGCATAACTTCACACGCAACATGGGAAAACAGGATGCAAAATCGGCTGACCATTAAAGACATCGCCCGCTTAAGCGGTGTGGGAAAATCAACCGTTTCCCGTGTGCTCAACAATGAAAGCGGCGTGAGTGAACGCACCCGCGAACGCGTTGAGGCGGTGATGAATCAGCACGGTTTTTCCCCTTCCCGCTCCGCACGCGCCATGCGCGGACAAAGCGACAAGGTGGTGGCGATTATCGTCACGCGTCTGGACTCGCTTTCGGAAAATCTCGCCGTGCAGACCATGTTGCCCGCCTTTTATGAACAGGGCTACGATCCGATCATGATGGAAAGCCAGTTCTCGCCCGAGCTGGTTGAAGAACATCTCGGCATGCTCAGACGCCGTAACATTGATGGCGTGGTGCTGTTCGGTTTTACCGGCATTACTGAAACCATGCTCGCCTCCTGGCAGGATTCTCTGGTGCTGCTGGCAAGAGATGCAAAAGGCTTTGCCTCCGTCTGCTATGACGATGAGGGTGCCATTCGTACCCTGATGCAGCGTTTATACGAACGCGAGCATCGCCATATTAGCTTTCTTGGTGTTCCGCATAGCGATGTGACCACTGGTAAACGCCGCCATGAGGCCTACCTGGCATTCTGTAAAAAACATAAACTGCATCCTGTGGCAGCGCTACCTGGTCTGGCCATGAAGCAGGGCTATGAACAGGCCGCCAACGTCATCACCCCGGAAACCACCGCCTTAGTCTGTGCGACGGATACCCTTGCCCTTGGCGTCAGCAAATACTTGCAGGAGCAGCGAATAGAGAACCTGCAGTTGGCAAGCGTGGGCAGCACGCCGCTGATGAAATTCCTCCATCCGGAAATTATCACCGTCGATCCAGGATACGCCGAAGCCGGGCGACAAGCGGCCTCGCAGCTGATCGAACAGATCAACGGCCGTAGCGAACCACGACAAATCGTTATTCCTTCCACCCTCTCCTGATCGCTTTCTGAGCATTAATTTGTGATCTTCGCTGCGTTTCGGGAACGTTCCCATTTTTAAAAATTCATCGAAGATATACTCTGGCGTCAACAACGAGAGAGTTGCCGAATGACGACGCAACAGCGTCTTTTCCGGTCTACGGGGAACACACACCATCATGAGCAAAATAAAACAAGCAGACATCGACCGGCTGATTGAGCTGGTTGGCGGGCGCGACAATATCGCTACGGTGAGCCACTGCATTACTCGCCTGCGTTTTGTGCTGAATCAGCCTGCGAACGCCAGGCCGAAAGAGATCGAATTGTTGCCAATGGTCAAAGGCTGCTTCACCAACGCCGGGCAATTTCAGGTGGTAATTGGCACCGAGGTGGGCGATTACTACAAAGCGCTGTTGGCGACCACCGGACAAGCCAGTGCCGACAAAGAGCAGGCAAAGAAAGCGGCGCGGCAGAACATGAAGTGGCACGAGCAGCTGATTTCTCACTTCGCGGAGATCTTCTTCCCGCTGCTGCCAGCGCTGATTAGCGGCGGCCTGATCTTAGGTTTCCGTAACGTGATCGGCGATCTGCCCATGAGTAACGGGCAGACGCTGGCGCAGATGCATCCTTCGCTGAAAACCCTCTATGACTTCCTGTGGCTGATTGGCGAAGCGATCTTCTTCTATTTGCCGGTCGGGATTTGTTGGTCGGCGGTGAAGAAAATGGGCGGTACGCCGATCCTCGGTATTGTGCTGGGCGTGACCCTGGTTTCTCCGCAACTGATGAACGCCTATTTGCTCGGTCAGCAGGTGCCGGACGTGTGGAACTTCGGCCTGTTCAGCATTGAGAAAGTGGGCTACCAGGCGCAGGTCATTCCGGCACTGTTGGCCGGGCTGGCGCTCGGGTTTATTGAAACACGCATGAAGCGCATCGTCCCGGATTACCTGTATCTGGTGATCGTCCCGGTGTGCTCGCTGATCCTTGCGGTATTCCTTGCGCATGCCTTTATCGGTCCATTTGGCCGCATGATTGGCGACGGTGTCGCGTTTGCGGTCCGTCATCTGCTGACCGGCAGCTTTGCCCCGATCGGCGCGGCGCTGTTCGGATTCCTGTACGCCCCGCTGGTGATCACCGGTGTGCATCAGACCACGCTGGCTATCGACATGCAGATGATTCAGAGCATGGGCGGCACGCCGGTATGGCCACTGATCGCCCTGTCGAATATCGCTCAGGCCTCTGCGGTGGTCGGGATCATTATCTCCAGTCGCAAACACAACGAACGTGAAATTTCCGTTCCTGCCGCGATCTCCGCTTATCTCGGGGTAACCGAACCAGCGATGTATGGGATCAACCTGAAATACCGCTTCCCGATGCTGTGCGCGATGATCGGTTCCGGTCTCGCCGGACTGCTGTGCGGCCTGAACGGTGTGCTGGCGAACGGGATTGGCGTCGGCGGTTTGCCGGGCATCCTCTCCATCCAGCCGACTTACTGGCAGGTCTTTGGCATGGCGATGGTCATTGCGATTGTCATCCCAATGGTACTGACCTCATTCGTTTACCAGCGTAAACACCGTCTGGGCACATTACAGATTGTCTAACTTTTCTTCGGGGCGCAGTTGCGCCCCAGCGTATTTCCAGGAAACAACCATGAATATTCCCCACTGGTGGCAAAACGGCGTTATCTATCAGGTTTACCCCAAGAGTTTTCAGGACACCACCGGCAGCGGCACCGGAGATTTACGCGGCGTGACGCAGCGCCTCGACTATCTGCAAAAGCTGGGCGTTGATGCCATCTGGCTGACGCCGTTCTATATTTCGCCGCAGGTTGATAACGGTTACGACGTCGCAGACTACACGTCTGTCGATCCGGCCTACGGCACGCTGGAAGACTTTGACGAACTGGTGGTACAGGCGAAAGCACGCGGCATCCGTATTATTCTCGACATGGTGTTTAACCACACCTCAACCCAGCACGCCTGGTTTCGTGAAGCGCTGGATAAAGACAGCCCGTATCGTCAGTTTTATCTCTGGCGCGACGGCACGCCAGACTGCCCGCCGAATAACTGGCGTTCCAAGTTTGGCGGCAACGCCTGGGACTGGCACGCCGAAAGCGAGCAGTACTATCTGCACCTCTTTGCTCCGGAGCAAGCCGACCTGAATTGGGAAAACCCGGCGGTCCGCGCCGAGCTAAAAAAAGTCTGCGAGTTCTGGGCCGATCGCGGCGTGGACGGACTGCGCCTCGACGTGGTGAATCTTATCTCTAAAGACCAGGACTTCCCGAACGATCCCGACGGCGATGGACGGCGTTTATATACCGACGGCCCACGCGCGCATGAATTTTTGCGTGAGATGAACCGCGATGTTTTTACCCCACGCAACCTGATGACGGTCGGCGAAATGTCATCCACCACGTTGGAACATTGCCAGCAGTACGCCGCACAAGATGGTAGCGAACTGTCGATGACCTTTAACTTCCACCACCTGAAAGTGGATTACCCCAACGGCGAGAAGTGGACGTTAGCAAAACCCGACTATATGGCGCTGAAAACCCTGTTCCGCCACTGGCAGCAGGGCATGCACAATCAGGCCTGGAACGCATTATTCTGGTGTAACCACGATCAGCCGCGCATCGTGTCGCGTTTTGGCGATGAAGGTAAATACCGCGTTCCGTCGGCCAAAATGCTGGCGATGGTGCTGCATGGCATGCAGGGCACCCCCTATATCTACCAGGGTGAAGAGATCGGTATGACCAACCCGCACTTCCGCCAGATTACCGATTATCGCGATGTGGAAAGCCATAACATGTTTGCCGCCCTGAACGGCCAGGGACGCGATGCGCAAGAGCTGCTGGCGATCCTCGCCAGTAAATCACGCGATAACAGCCGCACGCCGATGCAATGGGATGCCAGCAAACACGCGGGCTTCACCTGCGGCGAGCCGTGGATCAATCTGTGTGACAACGCGGCAGACATCAACGTGGCGGCTGCACTGAACGATACTGACTCGGTGTTCTACACCTATCAGAAGCTGATCGCATTGCGCAAAGCGGAGCCGGTTATCACCTGGGGCGACTACCAGGATCTGCTACCGGACAGCCCGCATCTGTGGTGCTATCAACGAGAGTGGCAAGGGCAGCGGCTGCTGGTCATTGCCAATCTGAGCGATACCTTCCAGAGCTGGCAGCCAGCCCAGACCGACGGAAACTGGCAGGTCCTGATGCACAACTATGCCGAGGTTGCCAGCCAACCTGGGGACATGACACTGCGTCCTTTTGAGGCCGTCTGGTGGTTGCAAAAATAGCTTGCAATTATGTTCAGGCCCGGTACGCATAGCGCTACCGGGCGTTGCTATATACGCTTAGCTTAGCTTCCTGTTTTTGTTGAATAATTAATCAGAATTTTCTGCCCACAATTTACAATCGCTGTACTGCCCGTCATCTGTACGCTCCGATTTTTACTTTGCGCTACATCAAATAAATCGTAAACATCCTTGATGCAAATCACTACATATAGAACTTAAAATGCACGCCGACCCAATATGTTGTATTAATCGACTACAATTGCTACAACTACAGTGCACCGTTTAACGGTGGAATTGTGGATAAAGTGGGTCAGTATTGCGGGAAGTCATTGGCCAGATAGATGAATAAAGCCATGGCCGCTTCTCCAACCTCTGTGGATAACCTGTTCTTATAAATATGGAGTGATCATGACACCGCATGTGATGAAACGAGATGGCTGTAAAGTGCCGTTTAAATCAGAGCGCATCAAAGAAGCCATTCTGCGTGCAGCTAAAGCAGCGGGAGTCGATGACGCAGATTACTGTGCCACCGTCGCAGAAGTCGTTAGTAGCCAGATGAATGAGCGCAGCCAGGTCGATATCAACGAGATCCAGACAGCGGTAGAAAACCAGCTGATGTCTGGTCCGTACAAACAACTCGCCCGTGCGTACATCGAATATCGCCACGACCGTGATATACAGCGTGAAAAACGTGGCCGTCTGAACCAGGAAATTCGTGGTCTGGTTGAGCAAACCAACTCTGCTCTGCTGAACGAAAACGCCAACAAAGACAGCAAAGTGATCCCGACCCAGCGCGATCTGCTGGCCGGTATCGTCGCCAAACACTATGCGCGTCAACACCTGCTGCCGCGTGATGTCGTCCAGGCGCACGAGCGTGGTGATATTCACTATCACGATCTCGACTACTCTCCGTTCTTCCCAATGTTTAACTGCATGCTGATCGACCTGAAAGGTATGCTGACGCAGGGCTTTAAGATGGGTAACGCGGAGATTGAGCCGCCAAAATCCATCTCCACCGCGACGGCCGTCACCGCGCAAATTATCGCGCAGGTTGCCAGCCATATTTATGGCGGTACCACCATTAACCGTATTGACGAAGTTCTCGCACCGTTCGTGACCGAGAGCTTTAATAAGCATCGCAAAACCGCTGAAGAGTGGCAGATCCCAGATGCCGACGGTTATGCGCATTCCCGTACCGAGAAAGAGTGCTACGACGCATTCCAGTCCCTTGAGTATGAAGTGAATACCCTGCATACCGCCAACGGTCAGACGCCGTTCGTTACCTTCGGTTTCGGCCTGGGAACCAGCTGGGAATCGCGTTTGATCCAGCAGTCCATTCTGCGTAACCGCATTGCCGGCCTGGGTAAAAATCGTAAAACCGCCGTGTTCCCGAAACTGGTGTTTGCGATTCGTGACGGTCTGAACCACAAGTTTGGCGATCCGAACTATGACATCAAGCAGCTGGCGCTGGAGTGCGCGAGCAAGCGTATGTATCCGGACATCCTGAACTACGATCAGGTGGTTAAAGTGACCGGCTCGTTCAAAACGCCGATGGGCTGCCGCAGTTTCCTGGGCGTATGGGAAAACGAGAACGGCGAACAGGTCCACGATGGCCGTAACAACCTCGGCGTTATCAGCCTTAACCTGCCGCGTATCGCGCTGGAAGCTCATGGCGATGAAGCCACCTTCTGGAAACTGCTCGACGACCGTCTGATCCTGGCGCGTAAAGCGCTGATGACCCGCATTGCACGTCTGGAAGGCGTGAAGGCCCGCGTTGCACCGATCCTGTATATGGAAGGGGCCTGCGGCGTGCGTCTGAAAGCAGACGATGACGTGTCTGAAATCTTTAAAAACGGCCGCGCGTCGATTTCTCTGGGTTACATCGGCATTCACGAAACCATCAACGCGCTGTTTGGCGACAAACACTTGTACGACAGCGAGCAGCTTCGCGCTAAAGCTATCGCCATTGTGGAACGTCTGCGTCAGGCGGTCGATCAGTGGAAAGACGAAACCGGCTACGGCTTTAGTCTGTACAGTACGCCAAGTGAAAACCTGTGCGATCGTTTCTGCCGTCTGGATACCGCCGAGTTTGGCGTGGTACCGGGTGTTACCGACAAAGGTTACTACACCAACAGCTTCCACCTCGACGTGGAGAAAAAGGTTAACCCGTACGACAAGATCGATTTTGAAGCGCCGTACCCGCCGCTGGCGAACGGAGGCTTCATTTGCTACGGCGAGTACCCGAACATTCAGCACAACCTGAAAGCACTGGAAGACGTCTGGGATTACAGCTATCAGCACGTGCCGTATTACGGGACCAACACGCCAATCGATGAATGCTACGAGTGCGGCTTTACCGGTGAGTTCGAGTGCACCAGCAAAGGCTTTACCTGCCCGAAATGTGGTAACCACGACGCCGCACGCGTGTCGGTCACCCGCCGCGTATGCGGTTATTTAGGCAGCCCGGACGCTCGTCCGTTTAACGCCGGTAAGCAGGAAGAAGTGAAGCGCCGCGTTAAGCATTTAGGTAATGGGCAGATAGGTTAATTTCCGTTTGCAAAGGTCGCAGGCCTGATAAGACGCAGTCGCGTCGTCATCAGGCATCACAATGTTGCCGGATGCGGTGCAAGCACCTTATCCGGCCTACATGCTTTCTGGACACCCGCTATGCGCTACCATCAATACTATCCCGTCGATATCGTTAACGGCCCCGGTACTCGCTGCACCCTGTTTGTGTCGGGATGCGTGCATGAATGCCCTGGCTGCTATAACAAAAGCACCTGGCGACTCAATTCCGGCCAGCCGTTTACCAAAGAGATGGAAGACAAGATCATTGCCGATCTGAACGACACGCGAATCCCTCGCCAGGGTATTTCGCTGTCCGGCGGCGATCCGCTGCATCCGCAAAACGTGCCGGATATCCTGCAACTGGTACAGCGTATTCACGCTGAGTGTCCGGGGAAAGATATCTGGGTGTGGACCGGCTACAAGCTTGATGAACTCAACGCCGCACAAATGCAGGTGGTGGATCTCATCAACGTGCTGGTCGATGGTAAATTTGTGCAGGATCTTAAAGACCCGGCACTGATCTGGCGCGGCAGCAGCAACCAGGTTGTACATCATTTGCGTTAATCGCTAAAGCCGTTTGTTTGCATCGTGATAAACGGCTGAATGTTCTCGCTTACCTACCGCGGCAACAAACACGACCACAACCTCATCCCGAACCTGGTACACCAGACGGTACCCGGACGATTTAAGCTTAATTTTCTAGCAGTCAGGAAGACCATTTAAACGGGCAGAGTCAATTCCGGGGTTCAACAACACATCGGCCAACTTCTTCTTAAACTGAGCCTTCACCGTATCACCCAGTTTATGCCACTCTTTTAAGGCTCTCGGGTCGAATTCCAGTTCATAAGTCATCCAGACTAACCTTGATTCCCTTTTGCGGACTGGCAAGTCTTTCCCGGACTGTCTGAATGAGTGCATCTTCACTGTCGCTAAGGGTGACGGTTTTCACCGGCATGCGCCCCGTTTCCGCGACGTACTGAAACAGTAATCGCACAGCTTCCGTTGGAGTAATATTCAGTTTTTCCAGCACGGCATAAGCCTCATTTTTGAGTTTGTCATCCAGACGGACGTTCAGCGTGGCCATTATGCCTCCAGTAAAATCGAATATGTAATGCAGTTTAGCATTACATTCGCATTACATCGAATTCTGGATAACGCCTCTCAAAAACGGCTCACACACTCCATCGCAACCGCTTTGAACTCGGTGAAATTGCGACACGCACAGAGTCGCGTCATCGCGCGTTCGCGCAGGAAGGTGACGAAGATATCGTAGATAGCCATCGCCTCTTCATATTCACTCTTGCTGATGGCGAGCAAAAAGATCACGTGGGCCGTTTCATCGCCCCAGGCGATACCCTGTGGGGCGAGGATGGTGTAGACCACCGTTTTCTTTGCCAGCAGACCAAGGGCGTGCGGCAAGGCAATGCTGTCACCCAACATGGTGCTGACGATGGCCTCACGCTCAACCACCGAATCAAGAAACTCCGCGTCGACAAAACCTTCATCCTGCAACTGACGGCATAAGGTTTTGAACAACGTTTGTTGATCCATTGGCTCGTCAATCACACGAAAATGGGCGGCATCGAAGAATTTGTTCAACATCCACGGACGGGTTCTGTCGACCAGCACCAGTTTACCAATCTGTTCCAGCTGATAATCGGTAGGGAACGGCGCAATCATCACCACCGGTTTATCTTTTTCACCAATCCGCGCGGTAGAGATGACAAAATCTTCGCTGATGCTTTCCCGCTGTTCGTAGTCGCGAAGCGTTACGGTATCGACGATCTCTATCTGCGGATACTTACGCGCCAGTACCGCTTCAATCATCCGCGCCATCGCATTTCCGGCATCGCATACCAGCAGAACCTTCGGCTGTCTCTGGTAACCGATGTTGTAACTACGCTCCAGCCCGACGCCAATATGCAGCACAAGGAAGCCAATCTCATTTTCACTGATGGTGTACGGCGTATATTTTCCCCATCCCGAGACGGCGGCCAGCGTCATGTCCCACGCCATGGGGTAGTGCTGTTTAATATTTTCCAGCAGCGGATTGGGGATCATTATCTGGTAACGCACCCGGGTGATCATCGTCTTAATATGCGTCAGCAGGTCAGCATGTAACTGTTTGTCATTCAACAGGTTGTAGTTGTACTGGCTGTTGATAAAACGCAGGATGTAATTGACCAACGCTTCATCATCATCCGCATTGATAGCACTGGGCGCGATCTCTTGTACCTGGCGGGCAGCAATATGCACCTGTAGCCAGTTTTCTTCGGAAACGGAAAGCGGTTTGTCTGCCAGGCGGTGCAATACCGCCGCGATTTCCCGCGTGGCCAGGCACACCGATTGATCGGCCTCTTCTGCGGCAAAATCCGGGAGTGGATATCCTTCGCTAATCCGCCGTACCGCCACCGCGCAGTACAAGCGTAAAAACAGCTCGCCCTCATCGGTCAGACGAATATGGAAACGGGCAAAAATGTCCTGCAAAACGGGTTGCAACTGTTCAGGGAGCCCCGCATTCAGCGCTTCTTGCGTCACTAACGGATGCTGCGGATCCTGCTGCGCCAGCGTCCACAGCAGATCGGTCAAACAGGCGCGGATCGCCATTTCGCTGCCGAACAGCTTCATGCCGTGACGGGGACGCGTTTCCAGCGTCAGATGATAACGTTGCAGATGCTCGCGCACCTCAGCCATATCGTTTTGCAGCGTCGCGCGGCTGATAAACCATTCATCAGCCAAATCTTCCAGCTTCAGCGAGAAAGCCGATGTCAGAAAACGCACCACCAGCCAGTGTATCCGTTCCTGGCTGGTGCGTGGGATGCGCAGCAACGTATTGGGCTGCTGCGTTTGCAGGGTGTGAAAGCTTGCCGGGTCGTCAATTTTGAGCTGATAACCATTACCCCGGCTGAGGACAAACTGTGCGCCGTACTGGGTGAGCAGCGCGTTTAGCGCGGTGATATCCGCCCGTACGGTGCGTGTGGAAACCGACAACCGCTGCGCCAGCTCGTCCTGCGGAAGCGCTTCGTTTTGCAACATGTCAAACAGCTGTGCTAAACGTTGGTTGGGGAATCGCACGTCAGTTTCCTCATCAGTCAGTTAGCCTACGCAGGCCCGGGTCATCGCCATCAGCTGGCGTACGTCGTCCGGACGAGTGTTACCACTCACCTTATCAATAATCGAACTATAGATGTGAGGAATGATTTTACTCACTCCGGCATCGAGGGCAATTTGCAGGATTTCAGTGAAATTATCCAGATCGATACCGCCGGTTGGCTCCAGCCAGAAGTCATGACGGGCGCAGGCCTGCGCGACCGCAATGTACTCGTCACGGCATTGCAGGCCGCCCATCGGGAAGTATTTAATTGAGCTACCGCCCATGTCTTTGAGCAGCGCAATCGCGGTTTCTACCGGTACAATACCGTCCGGCGTCTGGCTGCTCAACGGACCTGTGGAGATTTTCACCTTGCCCGGCGTGCCGGTTGGCGAGACCAGACCGTTGACCACTGTCTCCTGCTGGCCCAGCAGCGCGCGACTGGTGGCCACGCCGGTAAAGACCTGATTAACATGCTGGGGCTGCACCTGACGGGAGATTTCACTGACCATCGCCGACTGGTTAGGATCGCCCGCCCCCAGCCCCACGGAGAGCGCATTGTCGATAAGGGCCGCGTATTCACGCATATCCGCTACCGCGCTTGCGACATCCGGGTAATTTTTTGACAACACGCCAACCAGCACGTGTCCTTCCGCCGCCGCGTAAATATCCCGGGCATTTTCTTTGGAGCCTGCCAGCACGTTCAGGCAGACGCGGTCGCGATAAAAGTTAGGGGTCAGTTTCATGCGTTTTTCTCCTGCGAAATCACTTCACCAATTCGACGGGCCACAATCTCCAGCTGCGCGCGATCGACGCTGCGCACATCAGCTTCGATAATGCCTTCGTTGGCTTTGTAACCACGGAAGTAAATCGCGTACTCCCCCTGTTTCAGCGCGTCGACCAGTTCCCCCGTGGCGATCCCGGTTACCGCTTCATCAAACTTAATTTCCGTGCGGGCGATGTCACGCCCTGCACTATCCCACACCACACGGGCGCTCACGCCGTTAAGCTGGTTCAAGGCATTAATGAACGGCGTCATTTTCTCGACCATCTCCGCGCCGCTCTCTTTCTGCGCGTTCAAATACAGTTCGATGGCGCAGGTCAGTCCAAGAATTCCCTCTTTGCCCACCTTCATCGCCCGGCCAATTCCCGCCGTCTGGCGCTTCACCCACTCAACGTACTGGGTTTTACCTATCACCAGACCGCTGGTTGGTCCTTCTATCGCCTTGGCGCCACTATAAATCACCAGATCTGCACCAACCCGGTAATAGCACTGCAAATCCTCTTCCGCCGCCGCGTCCACGATCAGCGGCAGATTATGCGTACGCGCCACCACCGCGGCCTGCTCCACGCTGAGCATACTTTTCTGGACGCAATGGTGAGATTTGATATACAGAATGGCCGCCGTACGCGGTGTAATGGCCGCCGCCAGCTGCGCCGCGGAACATTCGTTGGCATAACCGGCTTCCACTAACTTGCCGCCGCCAAGCGCCACCATGGTGCCTACCGGAGCGCCAAAGTTGACGTTGTGACCTCTGGGCAGCACGATTTCGTTGTTTTCAATGGGCGTGACGTGCAGGTTCTCCAGCAGCCAGTCGCTATCTTTAACCAATACGCCAGCCACCGACAGGGCGATCCCGGCCGAGGCGCAAGAGACAACCGTTGCCCCTTCCACTTCCAGTAATTTCGCGATGTAGTCGCCTGTTTTATTGACCAGGTCTTTCATCTCGAAATATTGGTTCATCCCCGCCATCGCGGCTTCAACCACTTCTGGTCGCGGCGTGGAAACGCCGAGCGCCGTCATGCGGCCGGAGGTATTAATCACCTGTTTTAAATCGTATTTCTCAAAAATCGAAGGCATGTTCCGCGCTCCCTTGTTCGGTCATATAGCCCTTGCCCGCACGTATTGCGGCAAGCGGCACCAGCAGTTGTTCAGCCTGCAGGCTGTCGTTTTCTGCATCTACCAGCACGGTTGGCTGGCGCTTAAGCGTAAAGAGGGTTAAATCGGCATCCAGACCGACCTGCAGCCGCCCCTTCTGTTTCAGGCGCAGACCATCGGCGGCATTGGCGGTAACGCATTCAATGACCTGCGGAAGCGACATCCCAATGGCGAGGAATTTCGACATCACATTCGCCAGGGAATGTACCGGGCCGCTGATACGGTTGCGGCAATAAATATCGGAGCTGATGGTGTGCGGCAAAATGCCCAGGCCGATCGCGCGTTTTGCCACCGCAAAGCTCAGGCTGGCGGTGCCATGCCCAACGTCCAGACGCACGCCACGTGAAATCGCCCGCGTCACTGACGCCCGCAGCTCGCCTTGCGGCGTCAGAATGCGATTCGGCTTACCGTTGTAACAGTGGGTAATGATGTCACCCGCGCTCAGGCGCTCAGCGATATCATCGAGATTCGGCGGGTTGTTGCCGATATGCACCATCAGCGGCAGGTCGCCGTTCTGTGCTTGCATCGCTTTGGCGCGATCCAGCGGCGTGATGCCATTTTCACCGACTACGCTGCTGCTCATACGTGCCTTCAGACCGACGATAAAATCAGGGTGGCGTTTCACCGCCTCTCGCACCGCATCAGCGTCAATATTGGCCATGTTGGCCAGCTCGTTCTGGGCGATAAGCCCCACGCGGGAGATATTCAGCAACGCGTACACTTCGGTCGCAGCTTCCCGGGTCAGGGTGTAAAAATCGTCGATGTCATCCGCCCCGGTGCTGCCCGCATCCACCACGGTAGTGACGCCGGTCGCAATACCGACGCTATCCGGCTGGTCGTGATAAATCGGGGATTTCGGGTAGCAATGAACGTGGGAGTCAATCCAGCCTGCGCTGACGTAGCACTCACCGCCCAGCTCGATGGTTTTCAGCGCCGGACCATCAACGTCACCCAACGCCGCGATCTTGCCGTCTTTGAGCGCAATATCGCTCACCGTATCGTCAACGAGGCACGCACGGCGCAGGAGTAAATCAAACATGTCTCTCTCCTGTTGAAATGGGGGCGGTCGTGT
>NZ_JAOWGW010000044.1:0-71750 GCF_030332945.1 Citrobacter sp. Cpo037 | reverse complement strand
GGCGGCTGCGCCTTATCCGGCCTACAACGACACACCATCAGCTAATAGCAATCGGGAAGATGGACCCGAGGATCATTGCGCCGAGGATCGCCCCGCCGGTAATCGGTTTTTGCCACAGATAAAACAGCAGCGCGCCCGCCAGAGAACCGATTCCGATAGGAATAGAAGCCGTCATCGCGCTAAGGATAATCAACGGTCCGAGGAAGCGGCCGGAGGCGTTACCGGCCCCCATCATGACGTCCGCACCGTAGGTTGAGTCGCTCTGGTTGATGGTGAACTTACGCGCCAGGATGATGATGTAGCCAATCGCCAGACCAATCACCAGACCGGTGACCAGCGAGGCGGCGAAGTTGGCGACCGGGAAGATAATGCCCGCGCCCAGCAGCAGCGCCGGAACACCTAACCCAACCCCGGTTTGAATCGCCCCGCCGATATCCAAAATCCCCACCAGCGAACCTTCAATGATGCGGGCAAACAAGAAGCTTGCGCCAAATGCCGCCACCGCCCCGTAGGAGCCGGTATCCATTCCCGCCTTCAGCATCGCCACAAAAGCCACTTCGTTAAATGCGCCAATACCGTACAGGTAGTACATGTGTGTTCCGGCAAATACGCCAGAGGAGAGCAGGCCCACGAAGATCGGGAACGACCAGTCAGCGAACCAAAAACCTTTATTCTGTTCCATAATGACCTCCGTTATTTGCCGCTGAGCGAGTTGTGGATAAGTTCGAGCCAGTTAGGCACGGTCAGATGGAAGGATTCGATCATCTTCATGTCGAAGCCACGGAAGAAGCCGCTCAGGACAAACAGCGCGACGATAGCCACCATCATCACTTTAGTGACGTGGTTCCAGCCGCTCTCTTCAACACCTTTGCCGATCAGAATGCCGAGAACCAGACCCGGAACGGCGTTGCCCATAATCAGCTGCGCCGCGCCGCCAAAAACGGTGGCCCAGAAGCCGGATTTCTTACCAGCGTCGATCGCCGCCAGCCAGAAGATCACTGGCATCACGGTGTTAACCAGCAGGTTAGCCGCGGGCACCAGCACCTTGACGGCGGTAACTTGCAACGCTTCCGGTACGGATGATGCGGTGAGGTTCAGGAAGGTCACTACGATCATCCCGATAACGCCGCAGGCAATTGCCATGCGTTTGGGGTCGTGCAGCGTTTCACCGACGTTGCGATTTTTAATCATCAGCGCGGCGGCGCCCCAGTTAGGGATGATGCGATGGTCGACGTCCTGCGTGAACGCCCCCGCCGCAACGGAGGAAGCCCAGGCATTAAAGAAGAAGCCCAGGCCGAACGAGAAGTGAGAAGCTGGATCTCCTTCGCAGGAATTCAGTTCTCCCAGAGTACGAAACGCGCCCATCCCTTGAGTGGTAGGCGCATGAAACATGCGTGCAGCCCCAGCGCCGACACCAACGCCAACCAATGCGCCGATGATGAGCGATTTTATTAATATTATCAGGAACATAATTATGCCTTTTAATAGAAAAATCAGCGTTGCGTAACGAAATCCACCTTGTCGAGATTGATGGCAGTCACGTTGACGGTCACGTCCAGCTCCACGCTGAAAGTGCGTCTTTCCCGGCGCAAAAAGAGGAATAAAAACGCCTCTTTACGCACCGATTCATGCGCTTGAACAACCTGCACATCCTGTGGCTCAATACGCAGTAAGATATGCGGCGACGCTTTCATCACTGCAGCCTGAACGTGGTTCAGGGCATCGGCAAAGGCGCGAGCTTTAGTCTCGCCCTTACCCGTGACTCTCACCGTGGTGGTGAATTGCTCTTTCATGCTTAAGCGCCGTGTTTCTTTTGCCACGCCTGCACCAGGCGCTCGCCGAGCTCCTCTTTATCCATAAAGCCGAATCCCAGTACGTTGCACCCTTCGTTGATGGCGGTTACCCCTTCATCGACCGAGCGCATGCCGTATTTCGCCTTGTAACCGTATTTGGTCTGCGCGGTAATCGCACCCGCACCACCGCTGCCACAAAACGAGATACCAAAGGTGGCGTTTTCCGCTTTCATCACGTCACCCAGCTTCATATCTGCTGCAACACCCGGCACCACAACGGCACGGCCACCCGCTTTCTCTACGCCTGCCGCCACTTTCTGGCCTTTACCCAGACGATCGCCAATCACTACGGTAATCTGTTCCATCTTTTGCTCCTTAAAGGTTGTCTTTCGCGACTTCGAAGTGCACCGACAGCAGCCAGGCCTCTTCCTCAGGAAGATTGCCAAACTCGGCGACCACGTCGCGGGCAAGCGCCATTGATTCGGCAGATATTTCATCAAACAAGCTGGCATCGACTTCTGGTAAGGGTTCACCCGTTACCGAGCGGTGCGCCATGGCGCGAACATGCGACGTCAGCATCTGTTCCTGTACGGCGTTGGGAATAATGTTGCGTTCACGCAGCAAGGCATACACCTGCGCCAGCATGCGGTCGGCCAGTTCCACCGATTCCCCCATGTCATTCATTACAGCTCCGTTATTCACTCGTCTTACCCCGTTAATGTCTCTGAGGGTAAATTAGCGACGGAGGTTATGAGTTTGTAGCGAGTTGTTTTCCACTTCGAAGTGGAAAGGTGTGCAGCGATAGTGATCTGTGCCGCAAAAAGGGCTGGAACCACGATTTATCACTGGAAGAATGTGATTGAGATCGCAAGAGCGAGCAGAAAAATGGAAGGAAGTGCGAACAATGAATGGACGATAAAAATGAAAAAATGTGATGGGAATAGCGTTTACTTATGGGACGTGCAGTAGCGGGGGTTTTATCCGACCTACGGGTATGCAGGCCGGATAGCGCAGATTAGCGGAACTTCTTGTGGTTTTCGTTGCGCGTAGTTTTCAGCTCTTCCGCAACGGCTTTCGCCTCTTTAACTTTACCTTCGTTCGCCAGCTTCAACGCACCGTCGATCTGACCGATCAGCGTGTCAAAGCCGTGGCGGAAATCCTTCATCTCCGGGCTGTCCGGGGATTTGTTTTCCAGCTTCGGCGGCGTTCCCTTTTGCGCGTCCAGCGCGGCTGCACGCATTTTGGTTAACGCATCTTTCAGTTCAGTCGCATTATCCGTTTTTTCGACGATTTTCAGGTTGTCGTTGAGGATCCCCATATCGTCTTCAAGATCGGCTGCAAACGCAGAAGAACCAAGAACCAGCGTTGAAGCTGCGACGATCGCTAACAGGTGTTTACGCATTGCTCACTTCCTTTTTTATTATTCAAAAATAAACAAACGCCAGATACCCTCAATAATTCACGCCACAGCTTGAAGTATGACGGATATTATTGCCCGGCGATCTTCATCTCCGGCAACAGGACCGAACCACACTGAATATTACTGCGCGTTTCAATATCGTTGCCGACGGTGACCATATTACGCCACATCTCTTTTAAGTTACCGGCGATGGTAATTTCACTCACCGGGTACTGAATTTCGCCGTTTTCGACCCAGAAGCCCGCCGCGCCGCGCGAGTAATCGCCGGTAATGCCGCTTACGCCCTGTCCCATCAGCTCGGTAACCACAAGACCTGTGCCCATCTCTTTAAGCAACTGCTCGAAGCTTAGACCCTGTCCCGGAATTCGCCAGTTGTGGATCCCGCCTGCATGACCGGTGCTCTTCAGCCCCAGCTTACGTGCGGAATAGTTGGTCAGCAGCCACTGAGTCAGCACGCCGTCTTTAATAATGTCGCGGCGTTCGGTCCGTACGCCTTCGCTGTCGAACGGCGACGACGCCAGCCCTTTCAGCAAGTGCGGATGTTCTTCAATGGTCAGCCATTCCGGCAGAATTTGCTTGCCCAGCGAGTCGAGCAGGAAGGTGGATTTGCGGTACACCGAGCCACCAGCAATCGCGCCAACCAGGTGTCCGAACAGTCCGGTCGCCACTTCATTGGCGAAAATCACTGGTGCTTTCATGGTGGAAAGTTTACGCGGAGACAGGCGAGATAAGGTACGGCGAGCACAGTCAGCCCCCACCCACTCCGGCGTTTGCAGATCGCCCATCGCCCGGCCAATGGTGTAGGCGTAATCACGCTCCATATCGCCATTTTCTTCTGCGATTACGCAGCTGGAAAGGGAATGGCGCGTGGAGCAATAGCCCTGCAGCATGCCGTGGCTGTTGCCAAACACTTTGATGCCATAGTGGCTGTTAAAGCTGCCGCCTTCGGTGTTGGTGATACGTTTGTCAGCCTGCAACGCCGCCTGTTCTGCACGAGCAGCCAGTTCGATAGCTTCATCAGGGGAAACTTCCGCCGGGTGAAACAGGTCCAGATCGGGCGCATCAAAGGCCAGCAGTTCTTTATCTGCCACGCCCGCACACGGGTCCGGCGAAGTGTAACGTGCAATGTCCAGCGCGGCCTGCACGGTGCGTGCAATCGCCTGCAGGCTTAAATCGGTGGACGATGCGCTGCCTTTACGGTTTTGATGGTAAACCGTAATCCCCAGTGCACCATCGCTATTGAATTCGACGTTCTCCACTTCACCATAACGGGTGCTGACGCTAATACCCGTGGTCTTGCTCACAGCGACTTCCGCGCCATCCGACTTACCTGACGCTAATTCCAGTGCCGTCGAGACTGCTTCTTCCAGAATCTTACGCTGCGCTTCAACTTGTGAGATTACTTTCATCGCAAATGCCATAATGTAGAGAGAGTTTCTCTGAAGTCTAACAGAGAACCGTTTTTCAGTGCGCATCTTAACTGGTAACATTAGCCTCTTTTTTTAAGGAGCCTGACATGACTAAGCAGCCCGAAGACTGGCTCGACGACGTTCCCGGTGATGACATCGAAGACGAAGACGATGAAATTATCTGGGTCAGTAAAAGTGAAATAAAACGTGACGCCGAGGAGTTAAAACACCTTGGTGTGGAACTGGTAAAACTGGGGAAAAACGCGCTGGACAAAATCCCGCTCGATGCGGATTTACGTGCCGCGATTGAGCTGGCCCAGCGTATTAAGATGGAAGGTCGCCGTCGTCAGCTGCAGCTGATTGGCAAAATGTTGCGCCAGCGCGATGTTGATCCTATCCGTCAGGCGTTGGACAAGCTAAAAAACCGTCATAACCAACAGGTCGTTGTCTTCCATAAGCTGGAGCAACTGCGTGACCGTATGGTTGACGGTAGCGATGAAGCTATCGAAGAAGTGATGAACCTGTGGCCTGACGCCGACCGTCAGCAACTGCGTTCGCTGGTGCGTAACGCCAGGAAAGAAAAAGCGGGCAACAAGCCGCCAAAATCTTCCCGCCAGATCTTCCAGTATCTGCGTGAACTGGCGGAAAACGAGGCCTAACCTCTTCGTCCGCCGAAAGTGCCGGATGGCGGTGCAAATACCTTATCCGGCCTACGATCCGTTGTAGGCCCGGTAAGCGTAGCGCCACCGGGCATTTTTTACTCTTCTTCCGCCTGAGCTTTCTTCGCCAGACCATCCAGCAGTTTTTGATGAATGCCGCCAAACCCGCCGTTGCTCATCACCAGAATGTGATCGCCAGGCTGTGCGGTTTTCACCACCATATCTGCCAGTGCATCCACATCGCCGCTCCAGTGTGCCGGCTGAACGCAGGCTTCAGCGACTTCTGCTACCTGCCACGGAATGTGCGGGGGTTGCAGCAGGAACACTTCGTCTGCACGCCCTAACGACGGCGCCAGGTCATCTTTGCACAAACCCATTTTCATGGTGTTCGAGCGAGGTTCCAGCACCGCGATGATGCGCGCCGTGCCGCCCACTTTACCGCGCAGTGCCGCAAGCGTTGCCAGAATGGCCGTCGGGTGATGGGCAAAATCGTCATACACCGTCACGCCATTGGCTTCACCGCGCAGCTCAAGACGGCGACGGGCGTTGATGAACGAGCCCAATGCATTGGCCGCATCCGCAGGCACGACGCCAACATGACGCGCGGCTGCAATCGCCATCAGGCCATTGTGCATGTTGTGCTCGCCCACCAGGCCCCACTTCACTTCGCCGACTTTTTCACCGTCCAGCCACACTTCCCACTCGGAGGCATCGGTGGTCAGCTTTTTCGCCTGCCAGTGACCTTGTTCGCCCACCAGCTCTTGTTCGCTCCAGCAGCCCATCGCCATCGTCTGTTTCAGATTGATGTCGTTTTCCGGGTAGATGATGCGTCCCTGGCCCGGCACGATACGCACCAGATGGTGGAACTGTTTCTGAATAGCTTTCAGATCGTCAAAGATATCCGCGTGATCGAACTCAAGGTTATTGAGGATCAGCGTGCGCGGGCAGTAATGCACGAATTTAGAACGCTTGTCGAAGAACGCACAGTCGTACTCATCCGCTTCAATCACGAAGAAGTCGCTCTCGCCAAGGCGCGCGGAAACCTCAAAGTTGCCCGGAACGCCGCCAATCACAAAGCCAGGTTTATAGCCGCAGGCTTCGAGGATCCAGGTCGCCATCCCGGCGGTGGTGGTTTTGCCGTGCGTACCCGCAACCGCCAGTACCCAGCGATCGCGCAAGACAAAGTCATGCAGCCACTGCGGGCCGGACATGTACGGAATGTTCTTTTCCAGCACCGCTTCCACGCACGGATTACCACGGGTCATAGCATTGCCAATGATCACCAGGTCCGGCTGTGGGTCGAGCTGGCTGGCATCGTAACCCTGAATCAGATCAATGCCTTGCTTCTCAAGTAAGGTACTCATCGGCGGATACACATTGGCGTCCGAACCGGTTACTTCATGACCGAGCGAGCGCGCCAGCATCGCCAGACCGCCCATGAAAGTGCCACAAATTCCCAAAATATGAATGCGCATACGTCACTATCCTTTTTTAATCTGGGGGCCATTTTACGCACATGTCCGGCAAGTGAGAAACGCATTTCAGGATATTCCGCAGTTTGCTGGCGCGATTCACCTAAGCGCAACAAAGGAAATATTTGTTAATATTGTTGCGGTCGCTTTACTCCACATAAATTGCAGGGAAAGTGTTATGAAAACGTTAGGTGAATTTATTGTCGAAAAGCAGCACGAGTTTTCTCATGCTACCGGTGAGCTCACTGCTTTGTTGTCGGCAATAAAGCTGGGCGCCAAGATCATCCACCGCGATATCAATAAGGCCGGTCTGGTCGATATCCTGGGTGCCAGCGGTGCTGAGAACGTGCAGGGAGAGGTTCAGCAAAAACTCGATCTGTTCGCGAACGAAAAACTGAAAGCTGCACTGAAGGCGCGCGACATTGTGGCGGGCATTGCCTCAGAAGAAGAAGATGAAATCGTCGTCTTTGAAGGCTGTGAACACGCTAAATACGTTGTGCTAATGGATCCGCTGGATGGCTCATCCAACATCGATGTTAACGTCTCTGTCGGTACAATTTTCTCTATTTACCGCCGCGTAACCCCAGTCGGCACACCGGTCACGGAAGAGGATTTCCTGCAACCGGGCAACAAGCAGGTTGCTGCAGGTTACGTTGTTTATGGTTCTTCCACCATGCTGGTGTATACCACCGGCTGTGGCGTACATGCCTTCACCTACGATCCTTCTCTGGGCGTATTCTGCCTCAGCCAGGAACGTATGCGCTTCCCGGCGAAAGGCAGCACGTACTCCATCAACGAAGGTAACTACATCAAATTCCCAAACGGCGTGAAGAAGTACATTAAATTCTGCCAGGAAGAAGATAAGCCAACCCAGCGCCCGTATACCTCACGCTACATTGGCTCTCTGGTTGCGGATTTCCATCGCAATCTGCTGAAAGGCGGGATCTACCTGTACCCAAGCACCGCCAGCCACCCGCAAGGGAAACTGCGTCTGCTGTATGAATGCAACCCGATGGCCTTCCTGGCCGAGCAGGCGGGCGGCAAAGCCAGCGATGGTAAAGAACGCATTCTGGATATCACCCCAGAAAGTCTGCACCAGCGCCGCTCCTTCTTCGTGGGTAACGACCATATGGTTGAAGATGTAGAACGCTTTATCCGCGAGTTCCCGGACGCGTAAGTATCATTCATCGCACGGACGTAGGCCGGATAAAACGCGTAGCGTTGCCATCCGGCCTACAAAATCCATCGTCCGGTTACGCTTTCTGTAGCTTAAATACGGCCATTGCTTCGATTAGCGCTGAAGACTGCTCTTCCAGCGAGCGGGTAGCCGCTGAAGACTGCTGTACCAGCGCCGCGTTTTGCTGCGCCGTTTCATCCATCTGAATCACCGCGATATTCACCTGCTCTATGCCGCGACTCTGTTCCTGGGACGCACTGGCAATTTCACGCATCAGTTTGGTCATACGCATAACCTCGGTCGCGATTTCATCCATGGTTTCACCCGCCTGCTGCGCCAGTTCACTGCCTTCCCCCACATGGGTGTGCGAATCGCTGATTAGCGTACGGATCTCTTTGGCCGCCTCGGAGCTGCGACTGGCCAGATTACGCACTTCACCAGCAACAACCGCAAAGCCCCGCCCCTGCTCACCAGCTCGCGCCGCTTCAACGGAAGCATTGAGCGCCAGAATATTGGTCTGGAAAGCAATGCCATCAATCACGCTGAGGATGTCGGCGATTCGGCTGGAACTTCCTGAAATATCGCGCATTTTCTCGATCACATAGCACACCATTTCGCTACCGCGATCGGCAGTATCCGACACCGATTTTGCCAGCTGGTGCGCCTGTTCCGCGTTCTGCGCATTCTGTTTCACCGTCGCCGTGAGTTCTTCCATGCTGGCGGCTGTCTGCTCCAGCGAAGTGGCTGTCGATTCAGTGCGTTGCGCCAGATGCTGGTTACCGGCCGTCAGTTCACGACTGCCAATATCAATTTGCGAGCTGGCATCGCGTACGCGCTGTACCGAGTCGCCCAGCGCATGGCGCATATCATCCATTGCCGCATTCAGGCGGTTGAATTCGGCGCTGGCTGACAGCGCGGTAACCGGCGACAAGTCCCCCGTTGCCAGGCGTTCCAGTTGCTCAACCATGGTATCCAACGGTTTGAGAAACTTATTTCGCAGCATAAACCAAATGACCGCCAGCAATGCGATAGCAGCCAACATCGCAGCGCTCATAATACCGTGATAAATCAACGATGTAATGACACGGGTAGAAGCATATAGCCCCATACCACCGGTCAGTAACAGAAGGAACGTCAGCAGAGACAATAACACCAACAAACTTGATCGAATTGAAAGGGATTTTGGCATCGTTATATTTCCGGTTGTAGGGTTAAAACAGACCTGTACAGAACCTATCGACTACAACCGGAAAAAGTTTAGGTATTTAAATGTTTTGTGCAAAATCAGGATGTTACTTTGGTGTTGCCGCCGTACCCACTCGGGTCACCGGCGAGCTTTGACGATTTTCCCAAAGCACCGTCAGACCGCGTTGTAACGCTATAAATATAAACAATAAAATGCCAATCGCGATCTTCGTCCACCAGGAACTTAATGTGCCGTCAAAATTAATGTAGGTCTGGATCAGTCCCTGAATGGCGACGCCAAACAACGTCCCTAACACTGTACCAACCCCACCGCTGAGCAGCGTTCCGCCAATCACCACTGAGGCTATCGCATCCAGTTCGACGCCAACGCCCGCCAGCGCATAGCCCGCCTGGGTGTAAATGGAAAAGACAATGCCGGCAAGCGTCGCAAGCCCGGTAGACAGCATATAAATGCGGATGGTGGTGCTGCGGGTTGAGATGCCCATCAGGTTGGCAGAAGTGGCGTTGCCGCCAATCGCGTAAACCTGATTACCAAAGCGCGTACGGTGCGCCAGGAATATGCCGATGACGACAACCGCCAGCATCAGCAATCCCATCGCGCTCAGGCGACCACCGCCGGGAATTTTCCATGCCAGGCTTGAGAGCGTGTCATAAACCGGATGATTAATTGGGATAGATTCTTCAGAGACCAGATAGCTGACGCCGCGCAGGAAGAACATTCCCGCCAGGGTGATAATAAATGCCGGGATCTTCAGCGCATCAATCAGTAACCCCATAAACGCGCCAAACGTGCAGCCCATCAGCAAAACCAATGGGAACGCCAGCAGCGGGGAAATGCCCCAATAACCAATGGCCTTTGCCAGAAATACGCCGGTAAAGGCGATCACCGAGCCAACGGAAAGGTCGATCCCGCCAGAGAGGATCACGAAGGTCATGCCTACGGCAATGATGCCCAGAAAGGCGTTATCGGTCAGGATATTGCAAATGACCCGGGTGGAAGCAAAAGCGGGAAACTGCGTCAGGCAGTAGAGATAACCCAGCACAAACACGCCGAGGGTGATCATCAGCGGTAAATTACGTTTTATCATGACCACGCACTCCTTTTATCAGGCTGATAAAGCGTTGCGACTGCACGACCAGCACACACAACACCACCACGGCTTTGACCACCTGATTCAGTTCCGGCTGGAAGCCCGACAGCAAAATCCCGGTGTTCATGCCCTGAATAATCAACGCGCCTACCACCGACAGCAGCAGGTTAAAGCGCCCGCCCATCAGCGAGCCGCCGCCGATAACCACCGCCAGGATGGCATCCAGCTCCAGCCATAATCCGGCGTTATTGGCATCTGCCCCCCGGATATCCGCCGTGACGATAATGCCAGCGATAGCCGCGCACAGGCCGCTCAGCACATAGGTGAGCATCACGATAATGCGGGTGTTCACCCCGGCGTTTTTTGCCGCACGAATGTTGATACCCACCGCTTCGATAAACATACCCAGCGCCGTTTTCCGCGTCAGCAGCCAGAACACCACCAGCGTGAGCAGTGCAATAATTACCGGCGTGGGGAATAGTAAAAGCGAGCCGCTGCCAAACCATGACAGTTCGGGCGAGTTAAAGGTGACGATCTGCCCGGAAGTGATAAGCTGCGCCACCCCGCGCCCGGCCACCATCAGGATTAGCGTGGCGACGAACGGTTGAATCTTGAGGATGGCCACCAGAATCCCGTTCCACAGCCCAGCCAGAATGCCGGAGCCTAAGGCGGCAAGCAGAACCACCGGCAGACTGTGCCCGGCCACCGTCATCGCCGCAGTAGTGGCACCGGCAATAGCCATGACGGCCCCCACGGAAAGGTCGATACCGCCGGTGGCAATCACCAGCGTCATACCAATCGCCAACAGCGCCACGGGAGCGGCGCGGTTGAGAATATCAATCGGGCTACCGAACAGCCGACCATCCTGCAAAATCACCTGGTAGAAATGCGGGGCGACCAGGCTATCCACCAGCAGCACCAGCAGTAACGCCACCAGCTGTGGCATCCCCTTTGGCCAACGGAACCGCCGTTTAGACGGATTGGATTGAGGGAGAGATTGAGGCATCACCATAGTCTCCTTAGGCCGCAATGGCGTTCATGATTGCCGGTACGGACAGTTCAGCCAGTGGGATCTCTGCCACCTGTTTGCGATCGCGCATAATAATGACCCGATCGGCATAGCCCACTAACTCTTCCAGTTCGGATGAAATGACCAGCAGCGCCAGACCATCCGCGCACAGCGTTTCGATCAGGCGGATGATCTCCGCATGCGCGCCAACGTCGATCCCACGCGTGGGTTCATCGAGGATCAGGAACTGCGGTTTGGTCAGTAACCAGCGCGAGAGCAATACTTTTTGCTGATTGCCGCCGGAGAGAAATTCGATCGGTTGCTCCGCGTTTGGAGTACGAATACCAAGCTGGCGGATAAACCGCTCGGCAATCTCGTTTTGCTCTTTACGGGGAATAGGCCGCAGCCAGCCGCGCTGCGCCTGCAATGCCAGAATGATGTTTTCCCGCACCGAAGCGGCGGCAATAATGCCATCCGTTTTGCGATCCTCCGGACAGAAACCGATCCCCAGACACGAAGCCTGATGTGGCGAGCGCAAAGTCTGCGATTTGCCTTTGATCAGCGCACTTCCGCTGTCGGCGGGTTTAATACCGAAGATCACCTCCGCCGTTTCCGTTCGCCCGGATCCCAGTAGTCCGGCGAGACCGACGATCTCACCGGGACGCACCTGTAGATCAAATGGCGCGATGGTGCCTTTTTTGCCAAAGCCGCTGAATGCCGCCACCGGTTTATCACTCAGCAACGTGCGGCCCGCACGCTGTAGTGCATGGGTATCCAGTTCACGGCCCAGCATCATTTTGACCAGTTCGATCTGAGGCAGTTCTCGGGTTTCACGGCAGCCAACGAAGCCGCCGTTACGCAGAACGGTAATGCGATCGCTGACCTGATAAACCTGATCGAGAAAGTGGGTGACGAAGATCAGACTGACGCCCCGATCGCGCAGATGTCGCATCAGGCCAAACAGCATTTCAACTTCCTGGGTATCAAGGCTGGCGGTCGGCTCATCGAGGATCAGCACTTTCGCGGAGAGATCGATCGCCCGACAGATGGCGACGATTTGTTGCATCGCCACGGAAAAGCGGTTCAGCGGCTCGCGCACGTCGAGGGAAAAACCGTATGACGCCATCAGCTCCGTCGCGCGTTTTTCCATCTGTTTGCGCTGGAGCAGGCCAAAGCGCCGCGGTTCACGACCAATAAATAAGTTATCGGCAACCGACATATTGGGCAGCAGGTTCACTTCCTGGTACACGGTGCCAATCCCCAGTTGCTGGGCATGGGCGGTGTTTTTGGGGGAAATCGGTTGGCCTTCGAGCCAGATAGTGCCACGATCGGCATGGTAAACGCCGGTCAGCGCTTTGATGAGCGTCGATTTGCCGGCTCCGTTTTCTCCCAGCAGCGCCATAATTTCACCGCGACGCAAGCTGAAATCCACGTTATCCAACGCTTTGACGCCGGGAAAGAATTTGCTTAATCCTTCAGTGCGGAGGATTTCCTGATGTTGGTCGGTGGTCATGGCATTCCTCCGGTACGAGGTCACGGCGTTTCGTAGGCCTGATAAGCGCAGCGCCATCAGGCAACAAATGCCGGATGGCGGCGTAACGCCTTATCCGGCCTACGGAAGACCGACAGAAAAACTAGTAGCCCATGTTTTTCTTCTTCTCTAACTCTTCTTTTGCCGTATCTGGCAGATAGAGGATCGACTTGGTAATGGTCAGCTTCTCAGGCATCGTGCCGTCTTTTTTGAATTTCTCCAGCGCGTCGAATGCCGGGCCGGCCATATTCGGCGTCAGTTCGACGCTGGCGTTGGCTTCGCCGTCAATCATCGCTTTGTAGATATCCGGTACGCCATCGATAGAACCGGTGAGAATATCTTTGCCAGGTTTCAGGCCCGCTTCTTTGATCGCCTGAATCGCACCGATCACCATGTCATCGTTGTGGGCGTAAACCATACAGATGTTCTTGCCGTTGTTTTCCGCTTTGATAAAGCTCTCCATCACTTCTTTCCCTTTACTGCGGGTGAAGTCACCGGACTGAGAGCGAATAATTTTGATGTTTGGCGCACTGGCAATGGCTTCAGCAAAGCCTTTCTTACGATCGATCGCCACGCTGGCCCCAACGGTCCCTTGCAGCTCAACGACGTTACACGGCTTGCCGTCCACTTGTTTAATCAGCCAGTCGCCGATCAATTTACCTTCCAGCACGTTGTCGGCGGTGACCGTGGTCATATAGAGAGATTTGTCTTTTACATCGATGGAACGATCGAGCAAAAAGACCGGAATGTCGGCATCTTTAGCTTCTTTTAACACCGGCTCCCAACCCGTTGCCACGACCGGCGCAATAAAGATGGCGTCGACGCCCTGCGCAACAAATGAGCGGACTGCTTTAATCTGGTTTTCCTGCTTTTGCTGGCCATCAGCGATTTTCAGCGTAATTCCCCGCTTTTCGGCCTCGCTTTTCGCGACGTTGGTTTCTGCGGCGCGCCAGCCGGATTCAGAGCCAACCTGCGAAAATCCTACGGTTAAAGGGGCTGCCATTGCCATAGACGACATGGCTGCCGAAACTGCTGTGACTAAAAGTAAGCGCTTCCACATAAGTGCGTCCTCGTAGGGTGATTATTGTTGGTTAATTAACCGTTGCGAAAAAACTATAGACAATTGAGCATGTAACGGATTGCGTTACATCACACTTCAAAAAAGTAAATAAAACGTTAATCACAACTTTGTAATCGCTTTCATCTCACTATGAAAAATGCGGCTGAAGATATGGATTTTTCTGTCACGAGAGAGAGGTAAAAAGAAGAAAATGCACGCAGAGAAAGCGAAAACAAGCGGAGACATTCCGCGCGAGTTGGCTATAATACCCGCCACTTGTTTGCCATAGCTTATTTAAAGGAAACAGACATGAGCTTACTCAACGTCCCTGCCGGTAAAGACCTGCCGGAAGATATCTACGTTGTTATCGAGATCCCTGCGAACGCAGATCCGATCAAATACGAAGTTGACAAAGAGAGCGGCGCCCTGTTCGTTGACCGCTTCATGTCCACCGCGATGTTCTATCCGTGCAACTACGGTTACATCAACCACACCCTGTCTCTGGATGGTGACCCGGTAGACGTTCTGGTCCCGACTCCGTACCCGCTGGAGCCAGGTTCAGTGATCCGCTGCCGTCCGGTTGGCGTACTGAAAATGACCGACGAATCCGGTGAAGATGCGAAACTGGTTGCGGTACCGCACACCAAGCTGAGCAAAGAATACGATCACATCAAAGATGTGACCGACCTGCCGGAACTGCTGAAAGCGCAGATCACCCACTTCTTCGAACACTACAAAGATCTCGAAGCGGGCAAATGGGTGAAAGTTGACGGTTGGGACAACGCTGAAGCTGCTAAAGCTGAAATCGTTGCTTCCTTCGAGCGCGCGAAGAAGTAAGTTCGCGTTAGCGTAAAGCCCTGAACGCCAGCCCCTGGTTAGTAAGGGTTTTTTAATTTCTACTTTCTTTTCCCCCTCCCCTTCGCTGTTTTCTTTTTGACCTACCAGATTGGGTAGTCACATTTCATTTATGTTAATTGCGAATGAGATTAGATCTCATTATCATTCTCAGCATGTAAATAAATGTGAATAAAAGTCAATGAACCTCCACAATGTGAAGTCCCTGAAACGCTATTCCTGCGTGGCTCTCGCCATAGCACTGTTATTTACCAGCCTGTCCAGCGTGGCACAGACGCTACCTGAGAAAGATTTTCTGACCCGCGACGTTGGCAACGGCGTGTATGAACTGGCGGTTGATAGCCAGCAGAATGCGCTTTTTGCTGCCTCGTCGCCGTCGTTTGATAAAGATAAAACCAGCGGGCTTATCTATAAACTCGATCTGGAGAAGCTCACCACGACTGAAGTTATCGAAACCAGCCGTCGTGCCTTTGCCACTGCCCTGGATGCAGGAAACCAGGTGCTCTATGTCGGCAACACGCTGGAGGGTTCGGTCACGCTCATTGATACCCGCAGCGGTAAAGAGATGGCGATACTGCAACTGAGCGAAGCCAAAAACCCGAAAGAAATTGTCCATACCCGCGAAATGGTGCTCGATAAACAGCATCACCGCCTGTACGTTTCCGGCGTGGCTGAAAAAGGCATTGTCTGGGTGGTGGATACGCAAAAGCGCGAGAAAATCGCTACCCTTGAAAACATGGGCCAATATCCGACCGGCATGGCCGTCGATGCAAATAAGAACCGCCTGTATGTCGTAAATGGCCGCAACGAACTTATTACACTGGATACCACCAACCATCAAATTATTAGCCGCTTTAGCATTGAGCCAGGCAAAAAACATTTTTTCCTGAATATTGCTTTGGATGCAAAAAATAATCGCGCATTCCTGACCGATCCTGATTTAGCGGATGTACTGGTTGTTGATATTAATACCGGTAAGGTTATTGCCCCCATTAAGGTTATCAACTCGCTGGCGGTGATATATAACGAAAAACGCCAGGAAGTGTATATCACCCACCGAAATGCAAAACGCATCAGCATTGTGGACAGCAAGACTTATCAGGTAAAACAAAGCATTGAAACCAATGCGTTACCTAACAGCCTGGCGCTCTCGTCTGATGCCAACACCCTGTATGTCAGCGTCAAACAGCCGGAAAAAATGGCAGGTGTGAAGCCCGACTACGTGCTGAAAATCGACCTCTCCAAATATTAATAATTAAAAACGCTTCTGACACCTTGCAGCTTTTCTGGGCTGCAAGGTGATGCTTTTATTTTTTACTTTTCAGGTGTCTATATTATGAAAACGCGTCAACTTATTACGCTGACAGGGATCGTTGCATTCTCAGGCGGTGTTATTTTCCCCACTCAGGCAGAAGAACTCACCGAAACCTCACGCAATAGCGAAGATGAAATGGTGATCACCGCATCCGGGTTCTCGCAGCAAAAGCGCGAAGCGCCAGCCACCATTTCCGTTATCGATCGTAAAACGCTGGATATTCAGCCGGACCGTAGCATTGGTGAAGCGATTAAAAACCTTCCAGGCGTCTCGGTCACTAACAGCAGCGGCATGAACGCTGGCAGCATTATGATCCGCGGCATGGACCCGTCCTATACCGCGTTTATGGTCAACAGCGTCAAACAAAATACCGGTGAATCTCGCCCTTACGGACATGACATCGGTACTGAAGCCAACTTCTTACCGCCGATGGAGGCCATTGAGCGTATCGAAGTTATCCGCGGGCCCATGTCCTCGCTGTACGGATCAGATGCCATCGGCGGTGTGGTCAACGTGATTACTAAAAAACCGTATGGTGCAAAAGAGTGGACAACGGCAATTGCCGCCAATACCTGGCTTCAGGAACACCAGTATTTGGGTAATACCAGCCAGATGAATCTGTTTACCATGGGGCCGATTGTGCCCGATGTTCTCGGCCTTAGCGTAGCGGCCGACTGGCTCGACCGTCGCGATGACGATCGCAATAACTATTTCAGCAAACACAACCGTAAATCCGTTGATATGACGCTGGGCCTGGCCGCTAGCGAAAATAACCTGTTCGACCTCAATGTGGTCACCGGTGAGCAGGAGAAAAACCGTACCCAGAAGCGCGGCGCGCCGTGGTCATGGCTGTTCGATCGTAACGCCGCCACCCTAACGCATACCGGCTGGTATGCCGACGACACCATCGCAACGACCAACTACATAAACTATGAAAAAGGCCGTTCGAAGTACGTTTATGACAGCCAGTCGCCGCAGTATGTGCAGATGGAGAACTACGTCGCCAATTCGCAAACCACCTTCACGCTCGACAACCATAAACTGACCGTTGGGGCGAATTTCACCCGCGAAGAACTGAATGACCGCTTTGATGTGGCCAACAAAACGCTGCCCGGATCTGAGCCAGTGACAAAAATCAGCCGTAACGGTTGGGCATTGTTTGCTGAAGACGGCTGGAGCATTGACGACTTCATCCTGACCACATCAGCGCGTATGGACCAGGATGATAACTTTGGCACACATATTACGCCGAAAATGTACGGTAACTGGGCCTTCAGCAATGACTGGGCGCTGAAGGGCGGCGTTTCCGCAGGTTATAAAAAACCTGAGCTGCGTGCGACATCCAGCGACTTTGTCACCCCATACGGCTCGACTGTACCTTATCCCTTCCTGACCGTCGGTAACGACGATCTGAAACCAGAACAAAGCGTTAACTCTGAGCTGGGCCTCTACTGGACGGGGAATGCGCTGTCGCTGGATAGCACCGTCTTCTATACGCAGTTCAAAGACAAAATTGCTGAACAAACCATTTGCGAAACCACATCGACGAATCAGTGCTCCGTGAATGGCTACAAGGCGGACTCCGTCAGTAAATACTTCAACGTCAGCAAGGCGGACGTGTACGGTATAGAACTGAATGCCGACTGGCAGATTAGCGCAGATGTGAAAGCCAACGCTAACTACACCTGGAACCACAGCGAACAGAAAAGCGGCGTAAACAAAGGCTACGCGCTCAACGATTATCCGCGCCATATGGCGAACCTGTCGCTGAACTGGGCGGCAACGCAGAGTCTGGACGTATGGAGTACGGTGAATTACCGCAGCAGTAACCGCAACAGCGGCAATAACTATAAGTATGATGACTACACGATGGTCGACGTAGGCGTACGTTATAAGCTCAATAAGCACACGCAGCTGATGGCAGGGATCTACAACGTGCTGGATGAGGATCCGAAACTGACGACTGCATGGAATGAATCCGCGCAGGTGGAAGGCCGCCGCTATAACCTCGGCGCGCGCGTGGAGTTTTAAGCCTTTAATAAACAACGCCACCCGAAGGCGGCGTTGTTTATTCTGGTAGGCGATATATCAGTACTGGTCTCTGTCTAACCAGTTACCGCTTTCAATCAGCGTTAAGCCATCAACCGGACGTTGGTACACGTACATCCATGCACTTCCGTACGGCGTTTGAATTAACTGGCGTGCGTATTCACCGCCGCGGGTACGCAGAGCGTCAAGCTCTGCCAGCGTGGCGTTATCAATACGATAAACTTCCCCGTGTACTGTTCCATTTCCCGGAACCGCGCCTGGATAGTGGCCCAGGCTGTACAACTGGTAGTTATCGATACTGAAATTTCCCAGCAACAGGGCATTGGTCATCCAGTGGCTGTTGCCTTGTTTGGTTCGTAAACTGCCGTAGACAAATATTCGCATTGCTAAAACTCGAACTGATAGAGCAAATCAAGTGCCTGATCTACGCCAGACACTGCTTCCAGATATAGCTTAGGCATCAGACGATAACGTAGCGTGAGTGTCGCTAAGGAGTCAAATATACCCACACCATATTTCACCTGCAGACCTGGCAGTACGTATCCGCTGACAACCACCTGAGATGAGTCGCCCACCCCTTGCGTGTCCAGTGCCAGATTGCTTACGCCAAATGTCTCCCCGATTTTACCCACAACCTGACCACTTTGTGCAACCCCCAGACCAATAAGCATTGAAGTCATCGCTGCGCTATCGCTTTGTTCGCTATCCAGCCCTTGTCCACGTAGCAGGTAGGAAAGCGCCATTTGCTGCGACATTGCCGGGTCGGAGAAGATCTCCGCCTTCGGTTCATCGGCGGTACCGGTGACGCGAACGCCAGCGATCACATCGTCTTCGGTGGCATCTGGGTTACGAATCGCTTCGATGTTGAGCAACGGCTGATCCGGCGGACCGGAGAACAACAGCTCGCCCTTACGCACAATCAGATCCTGACCATAGGCGTGGAAGCGACCGCTCGGGATATTAATTTGCCCGTTAAGCCCCAGACCTTGCTTATCCTGCACCACTTTCAGATCGCCCGTCAGACGCGCTTTCAGACCAAAGGCGTCAAGACGCACGTTGTTACCAACGTGGATGTTCAAGTTGCTGTTGATCGGAATACCGGCGGTCTGCGGTTTCTCGGGCTGCAGATTGTTGTTAAGCATGACCATATCGCTGGAAACCCCAACCGCGCTTTCCGGCAGGTCATGTACCACGATACGCGCCCACGGCACATCCACGTTGCCATCGAGAGTAAACAGGCTTGGTGTAGCTTCAAAGACCACGTCCGGCGATACATCCAGGCGGACCATCGGCGGTACGGTAATACGTACCCTGCTGCCTTTAGCCGCAACGCGCGCCCGCCAGTTGTCTATCTGACTCCAGTCGGCATCGCCGCTCAGGTTAATTTCGCCCTGCTGCGTACGCACCACGCCCGCCAGCGTTGAGCGTGTTCCGGCGAAGTTAACAGCTAACTGGCTTGGCTGCATGTCAAACGGCATGAAGTTACCGTCAATATCCAGACCGCTCAGTTGCAGCTGTCCGAGCAACTGCGGGCTTTGCACATCTCCGCCCAGCCGCAGGTTGGCGTTGATCATCCCTGCCGCTTTTTCACCGCGCGAGAAGATGGGGTTCACCATCGCCAGATTGAAGTTGCGAATATTGACGTTACCGCCCAGATTACGACGCCCTTGCGGGTCCGTTACCTGAACCTGCCCGTCAAACTGCCCGTTGTTGGTCAGACGAATCAGCCAGCCCAACTCGGCACGGTTATTGTGCAGGTCGGCGGTCAGATTCAGCGTTTCAAACGCTACGGGGAGCGGGGCATCATTCACGCTTTGCGTGACCTTGACGTTACGTCCGCTCAGGGTGACCTGCCCCTGTGGCAGCCCCTCTTTGGTGGTGTCCCAGCTCACATCAGCTTTGCCGGTGAACACACCGCTGGCCTGGGTTGTCTCCGGCATAAACGGTTTTAGCATAGCCAGGTCGAAGCGGTTAAGGTTCACCACCGCGCGACCTTCTGCACCGGCATCAATGGTTTGTGGTACGCACAGCTCCGCATTCGGGTTGTTCCAGCAGTGCGGCCCGATACTAATTTTCTGTTCCTGATTACGATAATCCAGCGCGATAGCCCGGTTGAGCGACCACGGACCGACCGGCGTCTGGAAACGGGTATTGCTTAACTCTCCTTTCCAGCGCTGTTCTTTGCGATCAAAGCTCCCGGCAAGATCCAGTTGCCCGGAAACCGGCTCACCCTGAATGCGTAACTGCAGCTCATGCTGCTTTTCACTGCCTTTGGCGTTGAGCGTCACCAGACCAATATTCACGTCAGGTTGTACAATCCGCTCTACGCGAACGTTGAGATTACCGGCGATTTGCTCGGCCGATTTCACATCGCCTTCGACGCGCACCTGAGCAACGGAAAGTTCCTGCCAGCGCAGACCACGGGCGGTAATATCCGCCAGCAGCTGTGGTGCTTCAACCGTACCGCGAACTTTTACCAGCCCTTTCGCCGTACCGCCCAGCCCCGGCAGCGCGTTATCCAGGCTTGGGGCATCAATCGTCGCGTCGAGGTTAAGGTCTTTAACCCCCAGTTCGCCTTTTACGTCCGCACTGTTACGTCCCAGCTCCAGATGCAGGCCCGGGATCGTCCACTGCAGGTAGCTATTCCCCTTCAGCGAACCGTTCACATTGACCTTGTTCTGCTTCACGTTGCCGGTCAGCTTCAGCTCCGGAACCTCCATCTGCCAGCTTCCGCCGTACAGACTGCCGCGCGTTTTCACCAGGCCATTCAGTTTTGACGGCCAGTCCGGGATCGCTTTCACGGTATTGATACCATCCAGCGTTAGCTCCCCGCGCCAGCTGATCGCCTGCTGCCAGTCCACCAGCGCTTTCAGCTCTGTTTTCCCTTCCAGCGCCGCAACGCTGAGTTTATCGAGATTGATCTGTTGCTCGTTGCCTTTGGCGTCCAGCGTGATAGTAGCCGGAGGAATATCCTGACCTTTCACGGCGGTACGCATCGACAGCGTATAGTCGGTCATCTTGCCGGTCAGTTTGAGCTTGATGTCATCGGCCTGGAACTGTTTCTCACCGGTAAACGGCCAGTAAACCTGCTTACTTACCACCTCAATGTTGAGCGGCAATCCGGCTTCTGCCAGGCGCGTCTGCGCACGCAGGTCCATATCCACCGGACCAGACAGATTGACGCCGACTTCCAGCTGTTCGCGCAGCGCGCCGCCAACCTTCAGCTTCACCTTTTCGCCTTTTAACGGGTCGATGTTTAGCGTGCTGTTTAACGTAATATCAACCGGCCACGTGTCGGTCAGTTGCGCCGTGCCGCTGGCTTTTACCGTTCCCTGATTCGAGTCGATATCCAGCGCGTCGAGCTTCATGTTGCCGTCTATGCTGCTCACTTTCAGCAGCATGCTATGTACCGTTAAATCCGTATCCCCAGTCACGCGCAGCTGCTCGCCGCGAAACTCTTCAATATTGAGATTGAGCGGCAGATGGACATCGGTCATTTCCGGCAGTACCGGCTTTGAGAACAGATCTTTTAGCGTTTCGCCGAGCGGCTTTTCATCCGGCTGCGGGTTTTGAATCTTCGGTTCGACAACCTCTTCCTGTGCCACTTCCGCCACTTTAGGCAGAGCAATCAGCAGCCCCTGTAATGACGTTGGCTTCAACGTCAGCGTTTTTTCCTGCCAGTTCAGGCCGGAAGTAAAATCCAGCACTGAAACCGTGGTGTCATCGATTTTGATATTGATGTTGTTCAGCGCCACGCGCGAAAGCGTGATGGGGTAAGGCGTGGAAAGATTAAGCGGACCGCTCTCTTCTTCCTCTACCGGCGCGGATGGCGGCATCTTTTTGCTGTCGATTGCCACGTTGATGTTTTTCAGCGCCAGATCGTTGACGCACAGGCTGCTGTCCCACAGACAGTTAAGCCCCACGGCCAAATGCACTTCACCAGCATTCACCGCCACGCCTGGCTGGTCGTAGCGAATATTTTTCAGTGATAGATCCCGCCAGCCGCCGGTGACCTGACCAATTTCCAGACCCGGAACCCACCGATTAGCTGCTTTGAAGATCAGATGCAGGCCCGAGGTGGTACCGACGAGGAACGCCACCGTGCCTAACAACAGCAGGATAAAAATCAGCACGCCGAGGCTTATCTTCTTCCATAAACTCATAATTCAGGCCCCAGACCGATGTAAAACTGTAAACCATGTTCATCTTTGTCGCCGACCGGGACGGCAAAGTCGAGCTTGATAGGTCCCACTGGTGATTGCCAGCGTACGCCGACCCCGGCACCGGTTTTGAAATCGCTTCGGCGAATATCGCTGACCGCTTCACCGCTATCGACAAACATCGCGCCCCACCATTTACCGGTCACGTTGTACTGGTATTCCAACGAGCCAGTTGCCAGCTTAGAGGCCCCTTTCAGCTTGCCGTCGCTGCCTTCCGGCGAAATAGATTTGTATTTGTAGCCGCGAATACTGCGATCGCCCCCGGCAAAGAAACGCAGGTCCGGCGGTACTTTGTCGAAGTCTCCGGTTTCAATCCAGCCGAGGTTGCCGCGCATCACAAAACGATGCCTGTCGTACAGCGTGCGGATCCAGACGTTTTGCGCCTGGAAGACGGAGAAATCAACGTCTGAACCCCAGGCCGTGTTGGAGTAATCAATGGAATAACGCTGAGAGTCGCCCCAGACAGGCATCAGGCCGCCGCGTGAGCGCGTCCGGCTGATCATCACGCCCGGATAGAGCAGCATAGTGGTGTTGGTGACATTACCCTGGGTAAAGTGGTCGAGACTCCAGCGCAGGTTAATCGCGCGCTGCCAGCCGCTGGAGAGGTCCCAGTAGCGGGAAACCGCAAGCGTTGTGGAATCCTGCTCGGTGTCGTTTAAATCGGTACGCTTAAAGCCGCCCTGTACCAGGTAATACTGTTCCAGCGGGTTCTTTAACAGCGGCATTTTATAGCTGAAATCAAGCACCTGCTCTGGCGCCGAGATACTGGCGCTGGTCGTCAGGCTATGGCCGTAGGAGTTCATCCACGGCTTTTTCCACGAGGTCTTCACCCGTGGCCCGACGTCAGTTGAATAGCCGACCCCGGTTTCGATGGTGTTTTCGGTTCGCGGTGAGACCACGCCTTTCAGCGGCAGCACTTTGGTTTTGCGGGCTTTATCAAACTCCGGTGCGACGACCACGGAATTAAACCATCCGGTCGCCGACAGACGACGGTTCAGTTCGCCCAGATCTTTCGACTCGTACTCTTCACCTTCTTTAAAGGGCACCAGATTTTGCAGATACTCATCGCGAATTTGCGAGCCTTCAAAAGTGACATGCCCAAAGCGATAGCGTTCGCCGCTGTTGTAATCGATATCCCAGAACGCCTGGCGACGCTCAAGCGCTATTCCAAGCTGGCTTTTATTAAATTCACTGTCGAAATAACCTTTACGCAGCGCCACGCTGGTGAGTGACTTTTTGAAGTTGTCATAGTCCCCCTGATTCAGCACGGTGCCGATTGCCGGGCGCGTTTTCAGCAGATCCAGATAATCTTTATCCGTACGCGCGCCACCGCGCAAAATCACCTCAGTGCCACCAATCAGCACCGGCTCGCCGGGGGTCACTTTGGCAATCAGCACCTGGCGGCCTTTCGCCGGCGGTGGACGCAGTTCAAAATCAATGGTCGGCTCAAAGTAGCCCAGCGCTTTTAGCCCTTCGCGGATGGCATCATCAACGCGCGCACGAAAGCGTCGGTCTGGAGTGACTTCATCACTTTGAATCGTGGACAGCTGCGCACGGACGTTTTTCTCCAGCGGTCCTGATAATCCTTCGACCTGTAAGCGAACATTCGCGGCGGCGGCGGAGCCACTTAAGCACAGTAATCCCACCCAACATAACTGACGGATATGTGGCACATTTTCTCCTGAATATCCTTTTTTCCCACCCCTGGAAAAAAATACTATGCCGTTCCTCGGCTTAACAAAAAATCAACAATAAGAGTTGAAAAACAGACGACAACCCAAATATTTCTTATGTTTAACTCTAGACGTATTCACGCCGTTTATTGTGGGCAAAGACGCGTCTCGTTACAACCTTAACCCAAATGACTGATTTCGGGAGAACGGCCATGAGTTTATTTGATAGAAAGCATCTTGTTACTCAAGCAGATGCGCTACCTGGACGCAACACCCCGATGCCAGTGGCAACGCTGCATGCGGTTAACCAACATTCGATGACCAATGTGCCCGACGGTATGGAGATAGCTTATTTCGCCATGGGATGCTTCTGGGGCGTTGAGCGTTTATTTTGGTCATTGCCAGGGGTCTACAGCACGGCGGCCGGGTACACCGGCGGCTACACCCCAAACCCAACCTATCGGGAAGTGTGTTCTGGCGATACCGGGCATGCCGAAGCGGTACGCATCGTCTATGACCCGCATGTTATCAGCTACGAACAACTGCTGCAGGTGTTCTGGGAAAATCACGACCCGGCTCAAGGCATGCGTCAGGGGAACGACCAGGGCACGCAGTATCGCTCCGCCATTTACCCGTTAACGCCGGAACAAACCGCCGCCGCACAGGCCAGCCTTGAGCGTTTTCAGGCAGCAATGACCGCCGCAGGCGACGAGCGCACCATTACCACGGAAATCACTACGGCAACCCCGTTCTATTATGCCGAGGACGATCACCAGCAGTATCTGCACAAAAATCCTTACGGATATTGTGGCATTGGTGGTATTGGTGTTTGCCTGCCGCCACAAGGATAATTTCCCCCTCTGGCGACTTTACAGTGCCTTACGCTATACTAGCTTCTGAATTTACCGGCTCACTTCCACGAGCCGGTTTTCAATGTGTATTTCACACGGATTTATCAACTTCTCCCTTCCGAGGATCTGACCTGAACGGTCGGATAAGATATGTTAAACAGTATTTTAGTCATTCTCTGCCTGATCGCCGTGAGTGCGTTTTTCTCGATATCTGAGATCTCGCTTGCTGCATCACGCAAAATAAAACTTAAACTGCTTGCCGATGAAGGCAACGTAAACGCACAACGTGTTTTGAAGATGCAGGAAAACCCCGGCATGTTTTTTACCGTCGTGCAAATTGGCCTTAACGCGGTCGCCATTCTCGGCGGTATCGTCGGTGATGCAGCATTCTCCCCGGCGTTTTACAGCCTTTTCTCGAAGTACTTCACTCCAGAGCTGTCCGAACAGTTAAGCTTTATTCTGTCGTTCTCGCTGGTTACTGGCCTGTTCATCCTGTTCGCGGATTTAACCCCGAAACGCATCGGTATGATTGCGCCAGAAGCTGTGGCTTTGCGTATCATCAACCCGATGCGCTTCTGCCTGCTGGTCTTCCGCCCGCTGGTATGGTTCTTTAACGGTCTGGCAAACAACATTTTCCGTCTGTTTAAGATCCCAATGGTGCGTAAAGACGACATCACCTCGGACGACATTTACGCCGTAGTCGAAGCGGGTGCGCTGGCGGGTGTTCTGCGCAAGCAGGAGCATGAGCTGATTGAAAATGTATTCGAACTGGAATCCCGTACCGTCCCGTCTTCAATGACCTCGCGCGAGAATATTATCTGGTTCGATCTCCATGAAGATGAGCAAAGCCTGAAAAACAAGGTGGCGGAACATCCGCACTCCAAATTCCTGGTGTGTAACGAAGATATCGACCACATCATTGGTTATGTTGATTCAAAGGATCTCCTCAACCGCGTACTGGCGAACCAAAGCATGGCGCTGAACAGCGGCGTACAGATCCGCAATACGCTGATCGTCCCGGACACGCTGACGCTCTCTGAAGCGCTGGAAAGCTTCAAAACCGCAGGCGAAGACTTTGCCGTCATCATGAACGAGTACGCGCTGGTGGTGGGGATTATCACCCTCAACGACGTTATGACGACGCTGATGGGCGATCTGGTAGGTCAGGGTCTGGAAGAGCAGATTGTGGCACGTGATGAAAACTCATGGTTAGTCGACGGCGGTACACCGATTGATGACGTGATGCGCGTGCTGGATATCGACGAATTCCCGCAGTCTGGCAACTATGAAACCATTGGTGGTTTTATGATGTTCATGCTGCGTAAAATCCCGAAACGCACCGACTCGGTGAAGTATTCAGGCTACAAATTTGAAGTGGTGGATATCGATAACTACAAGATCGATCAGCTGCTGGTGACGCGTCTGGACAGCAAACCTACTGTTTTGGTACCAAAACTGCCAGATGCAAAAGAAGAGGCAAAGGCGTCTTAACGCCCTACAGAAACATCAACGGCTCCCATCAGGAGCCGTTTTTTTAACTACTGCATAGCACTTTGATCAAGCCATCTCAGTTTGCAGACGCAAGACCTGACGGTTAACTTCGGACATCACGGAAAAATGCAGTTTGTCCTTCACTTTTGGGATAAGAATCTTACCCTTATCAAATTCAAAAGCGCCTACATCCTTGATATATAACCGTCCACGAAACAGGATCTTCACGTACTTCGCCACCTGCAGCGGGTTGTATCGTTGGAAAATTTTCATTGTTGTCTCCTGCTGAGCATTACGCCTTTGCGGTACCACAATCGGTCCGACAATCCTCAGGCGCAAATTTTAATGCCCTATGACTATAGACTATCTCGTTGATGTTTCCAGCGTGTATAAGTTTATTTACCTTCAAGTTACAATTATTCAGAATTATCTTTTCAACGCTTCGCTGTCTTCAGTATAAGCCTTCATTTTTCACAGGATTTGTGCGCCCGTCCGCAAACTGGCATCGCGCTTGCGGGAAAAAGCATCATTCGCACATATGATTAAATTCCAGACCCAAGTGGTCGGATCACCTGCAAAATAAAAGAAAGAAGGAAAAACTATGACCTTACGAAAACTGCTGGCGCTGTCGTGCCTGCTACTGCCGATGATTGCCTCCGCACATAAGTTTGAGACTGACCAGCGCGTACCGCCGGTGGGGATCGCCGATCGCGGCGAACTGATTCTCGATAACGATAAGTTTAGCTACAAAAGCTGGAATAGCGCGCAGTTGCCAGGCAAAGTGCGAATTGTGCAACACATTGCCGGACGCACCTCCGCCAAAGAGAAAAATGCGACGCTGATCGAGGCAATCAAAGCCGCCAACCTGCCTCACGACAAATACCAGACCACCACTATCGTCAACACGGATGACGCCATTCCCGGCTCCGGTATGTTTGTGCGCAGCAGTCTGGAGAGCAATAAGAAGCTCTACCCGTGGTCGCAATTCATTGTCGACAGTAATGGCATTGCGCGTAAAGCCTGGCAACTGGATGAAGAGAGCTCCGCTATCGTCGTACTCGACAAGGACGGACGCGTGCAGTGGGCAAAAGATGGCGCATTAACGCAGGAAGAGGTGCAGCAGGTAATTGCCCTGCTGCACAAATTACTCAGTAAATAGAGACGCGGAAGCCGGGGTTGAGGAACGATTCACGTGGGGTGTAATCCAGAGGTTTCCCCTGCCAGTCGTGAACGTGCGCTCCGGCTGCGGCGGCAACGGCATGGCCAGCGGCGGTGTCCCACACGTTGGTTGGCCCAAAACGCGGATACAGCTGTGCGTGCCCTTCCGCCACCAGGCAGAACTTCAGCGATGAGCCAATCGAGGTGGTCTGGTGCTCACCCAACTGTTGCAGATACTCTTTTAACTCATTGTCGGCATGCGAGCGGCTAATGACCACCAGCGGCGGACGCGCGTCACGAACCTGAATTTGTTTGCGTACGCCGCACTCTTCTTTCCACGCTTTACCTTCTGCTGCGCAGTACATCACTTTCATTACCGGCGCGTAAACCACGCCCAGAACCGGCTTTCCTTTCTCGATTAGCGCAATATTGACGGTAAATTCACCGTTACGCTTAATGAACTCTTTGGTCCCGTCCAGCGGGTCCACCAGCCAGTAGCGCTGCCAATGCTGGCGAACATCCCAGCCAGGAGGCGCCTCTTCAGACAGAACCGGAATATCCGGCGTCAGCGCCAGTAATCCTTCGAGGATCACCGTATGCGCGGCGATATCTGCCGCCGTGACCGGAGAATCATCCTGCTTGCTGGTAATCTCCATCGGTTTGATTCCATCGTAGACCTGCATAATGGCATCGCCCGCGTTCCGTGCAAGCTGGCATACATGTTCTAGCATTCTCCACCTCGTTTCTGTCAGTGGTGTTAACTCGTTGTTTTACTTATACCCGATCGTCAGGGGATCCGCCAACTGTGATAGCGTCTGCGGTTTTAAACGCTATATTCATGTCATGATTCACAGTTCTGTAAGCAAGAAGATTTATATACATTTTCTTTTGTGGCTTAGATCTTAAAAGGATGCCCCTGATGATTAAGTTTAGTGCAACGCTTCTGGCAACGCTGATTGCAGCCAGCGTCAATGCCGCGACCGTCGATCTGCGTATAATGGAAACCACTGATTTGCATAGCAATATGATGGATTTCGATTATTACAAAGATACACCGACTGAAAAATTCGGTCTGGTACGTACGGCAAGTCTTATCAACGCTGCGCGTGGTGAAGTCAAAAACAGCGTGCTGGTTGATAATGGCGATCTGATTCAGGGCAGTCCGCTCGGGGATTACATGGCGGCCAAGGGGCTGAAAGCGGGCGAAACTCACCCGGTATATAAGGCGCTGAATACCCTGGATTACGCGGTGGGTAACCTCGGCAACCATGAATTCAACTACGGTCTGGAGTATCTGCACAACGCGCTGGCCGGAGCGAAATTCCCTTACGTTAACGCCAATATCATCGACGTTAAGACCAAGAAGCCGCTATTTACGCCTTACTTGATCAAAGACACTGAGGTGGTCGACAAGGAAGGGAACAAGCAAACGCTGAAGATTGGCTATATCGGCTTTGTACCACCGCAGATTATGACCTGGGATAAAGCCAACCTCAGCGGCAAAGTCACGGTGAACGACATTACGGAAACTGCACGCAAATACGTTCCGGAAATGAGAGAAAAAGGCGCCGATGTCGTGGTGGTGGTTGCTCACTCCGGGCTTTCTGCCGACCCATATCAAACGATGGCGGAAAACTCCGTTTATTACCTCAGCGAAGTACCGGGCGTGGATGCCATTATGTTTGGTCACGCTCACGCCGTCTTCCCGGGTAAAGACTTTGCCAATATTAAAGGCGCAGATATCACAAAAGGTACGCTGAATGGGGTTCCTGCTGTGATGCCGGGTATGTGGGGCGATCACCTGGGCGTGGTGGATTTAGAGCTGAATAACGACAGCGGTAAATGGCAGGTCACTCAGGCGAAAGCCGAGGCGCGCCCGATCTATGACGCCGCAGCCAAAAAATCACTGGCAGCAGAAGACAAAAAAATCGTTGAGATCCTGAAAGCCGATCACGACGCCACGCGTGAGTTTGTCAGCAAACCGATCGGTAAATCCGCCGACAACATGTACAGCTATCTGGCGCTGGTACAGGATGACCCGACCGTACAGGTAGTGAACAACGCGCAGAAAGCCTATGTAGAACACTTTATTCAGGGCGATCCGGATCTGGCAAAACTGCCGGTACTTTCCGCCGCCGCGCCGTTTAAGGTCGGTGGACGCAAGAACGATCCGGCAAGCTTCGTAGAAGTCGAAAAAGGTCAGTTAACCTTCCGTAACGCCGCTGATTTGTATCTCTATCCCAACACTCTGGTGGTGGTGAAAGCCAGCGGTAAAGAGGTGAAAGAATGGCTGGAATGTTCCGCCGGGCAGTTCAATCAGATTGATATCCACAGCAGCAAACCACAGTCGTTGATTAACTGGGATGGCTTCCGTACCTATAACTTCGACGTGATTGACGGCGTGAATTATCAGATTGATGTTTCACAACCCGCCCGCTACGACGGTGAATGTCAGACCATTAACCCGAAAGCGGAACGTATTAAAAATCTGACCTTTAACGGCAAACCAATCGATCCGAATGCCACCTTCCTCGTCGCGACCAACAACTACCGCGCCTACGGCGGTAAGTTTGCCGGAACCGGCGACAGCCACATCGCGTTTGCCTCTCCGGATGAAAACCGCTCGGTGCTGGCGGCGTGGATTGGTGCAGAGACGAAGCGTACCGGTGAAATTCACCCGGCGGCAGATAACAACTGGCGTCTGGCGCCAATTCATAGCGACACACCACTGGATATTCGCTTTGAAACATCACCGTCTGATAAAGCCGCGGCATTTATTAAAGAGAAAGGCCAGTATCCGCTGAAGAAAGTCGCGACCGATGACATCGGTTTCGCTATTTATCAGCTGGATTTAAGTAAGTAATTTTCGTGCCGGATGCGGCGCAATAGCGTCTTATCCGGCCTACAAAACTACGCAGCCCGTTCGTCCCGCTGCGCTAAAACCTGCGGCAAATTCAGTTCTATCCAGTCCGCCAGCGCGGCAACTTTATCGCTCACCTGCTCACCCAACGGCGTCAGGCTATACTCCACGTGCGGCGGTACCACCGGATACGACACCCGATTGATAAACCCGTCATGCTCTAACGCTTGCAGGGATTGCGCCAGCATCTTTTCACTGACCCCGCCCATCTTACGGCGCAAATCGCTGAAACGGTGCGTACCGTCGCGCAGCGCCACCAGAATCAACACGCCCCAGCGGCTGGTGACATGTTTTAACACCTCGCGGGAGGGACACTGTTCGGCAAACAAGTTGCCATCGCGTAACTGCTGGGAGAGCGTCGAAGCTGTCATTTTCATACTAACCTTTTTGTGCGTACTTACTAAAAGTAAGTTTAGGTGTTAGCGTGATTAAACACAAGACCAATACCAAGGAGTCACTCCATGATCGCAATTACCGGCGCCACCGGCCAACTGGGCCAACATGTTATTGAATCTCTGCTAAAAACCGTTCCTGCCAGCCAGATTGTGGCAATTGTGCGTAATCCCGCTAAAGCGACGGCGCTTAGCCAGCAGGGCATTACCGTTCGTCAGGCGGATTACAGCGATGAAGCCGCCTTGACGGCTGCCTTACAGGGTATCGACAAGCTACTGCTAATCTCCTCCAGCGAAGTGGGACAACGCGCCTCGCAGCATCGCAACGTGATTAACGCAGCGAAAGCCGCGCACGTGAAATTCATCGCCTACACCAGCCTGCTGCACGCCGACACCTCCCCGCTGGGGCTGGCTGATGAGCATGTGGCAACCGAGAAGATGCTGGCTGAATCCGGTATCGCATACGCGCTGCTGCGTAACGGCTGGTACACCGAAAACTATCTCGCCAGCGCACCGGCTGCACTGGAACACGGCGTGTTTATCGGGGCTGCAGGTGAAGGCAAAATCGCCTCAGCGACCCGCGCCGACTATGCCGCTGCCGCCGCGCGCGTCATCAGTGAAGACGTTCATTCCGGTAAAACTTATGAGCTGGCGGGCGACGCAGGCTGGACCCTGAGCCAGTTGGCTGCCGAGCTGGCAAAACAGAGTGGTAAAAAAGTGGTGTATCAGAACCTGAGCGAAGCAGATTTTGCCGCCGCACTTAAAGGTGTAGGCCTGCCTGCCGGGCTGGCGGACATGCTGGCTGACTCAGACACTGGCGCCTCCAAAGGTGGTCTGTTCGACGACAGCCATACGCTGAGCAAACTGATTGGTCGCCCGACCACCTCGTTGGCTGACAGCGTAAAAGGCATCGTGTAAGTGTTAAAAATTAGTTAATTGTGATGGCATCCCCGCGCATCCTCTCTGATAATGACAGGATGATGCGTGGGGAGAGAAAACGTGCAAGGTGTACCTGAGCAGTTTATTGATGAGAAAGACAGCGCCCGCTTTCGCCATCTGGCGCAGGTGCCGGGCGTTGAGCTCTATCATGCGCACATCTCGCGTTACGCTTTCGAGCCGCACACCCATGAAGCGTTTGGCATTGGCGCGATAGAAGCCGGAGCCGAACGTTTTCGCTATCGCGGCACGCAGTATGTTGCCCCCGCCCATTCCGTCGTCACCATGAATCCCGATGAGCTGCATACCGGCGAAGCCGAAACCGCCGACGGCTGGCGCTATCGGATGATTTATCTTGAACCCTACCTTCTGGAAGAGGTCACCGGGATCCGCCACTGGTGGTTTCATGACGTAACGCGTCACGATCCGCTGCGCTCGCGCCAGATCTGCTCGCTGATCCACAGCCTGTGGAACACGGAGGATCCGCTGGCGCAAAAAGGACTCCTACTCGATCTGATCGACACGTTCCAGCCACTGGCCCGCCATGCGCCGGTATTGACGGAGGGGGCGCATCGCTTTGAACGGGTACGCGAGTATCTGCACGATAATTATATGCATCCGGTCACGCTCGACGAGCTGGCGCGGGTTGCATCGCTGAGTCCCTGGCATTTTCAGCGCCAGTTTAAATCTCATTTCCACGTCACGCCGCACCAGATGCTGATGGCGATCCGCCTATGGCGAGCCAAAGGTTTTCTCACTTACGGTATGCCCGCCGCAGAGGTCGCCGCCGCAACCGGCCTCACCGACCAGTCGCATCTCACCCGCGCGTTTACCCATCGCTACGGCATTACGCCGGTACGTTATCAGAAACAAGTCGTCCGGCCTTGATCAGCAATCTCATACAATACGGCGGCATTTTTCCTGCCTACACTCGACTCATTGTTAAACGATGTGGATGTCAAAAATGATTAGCGGTGTGTTGTATGCCCTGTTGGCCGGGCTGATGTGGGGATTAATTTTTGTTGGACCGCTGATCGTACCGGAATACCCGGCGGTATTGCAGTCGATGGGGCGTTATCTGGCGCTGGGGCTGATCGCATTGCCGATTGCCTGGCTGGGACGTGCGCGCCTGCGTCAACTTGTGCGGAAAGACTGGGTAACTGCGCTGACGCTAACAATGATGGGGAATCTGATTTATTACGTTTGCCTGGCAAGCGCCATCCAGCGCACCGGCGCACCGGTCTCCACGATGATTATTGGTACATTACCGGTGGTGATCCCGGTCTTCGCTAACCTGCTCTACAGCCAGCGTGACGGCAAATTATCATGGTGGCGTCTGTCGCCTGCGCTGGTATTGATTGGTATAGGACTGCTGTGCGTGAATATCTCGGAGCTGAATCAGGGGTTACCAGACTTTAGTGGCTGGCGTTATGGTTCCGGCATCGCGCTGGCGCTTGTCTCGGTGGTGTGTTGGGCATGGTATGCGCTGCGTAATGCCCGCTGGCTGCGCGAGAATCCGGATAAGCACCCGATGATGTGGGCGACGGCCCAGGCTCTGGTAACGTTGCCTGTTTCTCTGGTCGGTTACATTGCCGCCTGCCTGTGGCTTAACGGGCAAACGCCGGACTTCGCTCTGCCCTTCGGTCCGCGTCCGGGCGTGTTTATCGGTCTGATGATAGCCATTGCGGTATTGTGTTCGTGGGTTGGCGCACTGTGCTGGAACGTCGCCAGCCAAAAATTACCGACGGTGATCCTCGGCCCGCTGATTGTCTTCGAAACGCTGGCTGGCCTGTTGTACACCTTTATTCTGCGCGAGGAATTTCCACCTCTGCTGACGGTTAGCGGAATTGCGCTGCTAATGGTTGGGGTGGTGATAGCCGTCAGAGCCAAGCCACAGAAACCGAGCGTCGTGGTGGTTTCACAATCATAATGTGCCGGATGGCGCTGCTTATCCGGCCTACAAGGATTGTACGATCTCATGTAGGCCGGATAAGGCGTTTACGCCGCCATCCGGCGCGACACTTTAAACACCGCTACCGTCTGGTTCAACCGCGCGGCCTGCTCTTCAAGCGCGGCAGCGGCGGAAGCGGACTCTTCTACCAGCGAGGCGTTTTGCTGGGTCACGCGATCCATTTCGGCAACCGCCTGGCCTACCTGATCGATACCCCGACTTTGTTCATCAGAAGCTGAGGCAATCTCCCGCATGATGTCGGTCACGCGGGTCACGGCGCTAACTATTTCCGCCATCGTTTCGCCCGCTTCATGCACCAGCGCCGTGCCGGCATTGACCCGATTCCCCGAGTCATCAATCAGCGCTTTGATCTCCTTCGCCGCCTGGGCGCTACGCTGCGCCAGCGTCCGAACCTCGCCTGCGACCACGGCAAATCCGCGTCCCTGCTCGCCCGCACGCGCCGCTTCCACCGCCGCGTTTAGCGCAAGGATATTGGTCTGGAAGGCAATGCCGTCGATAACATTGGTAATTTGCGCGATTTTGCTGGAACTGGTGGCGATTTCATCCATCGTACGCACCACGCCATCGACCACGTTTCCGCCTTTTTGCGCCGTTTGTGAAGCATTTTTTGCCAGACTGGTCGCCTGACGCGCGTTATCTGCGTTCTGTCTCACGGTTGCGGTAAGTTGTTCCATGCTGGCAGCAGTCTCTTCCAGAGAGGCGGCCTGCTGCTCGGTACGTGAAGAGAGATCGTTACTGCCTGCGGCGATTTCACCCGCGCCGGTATAGATGGTATCGGCCCCGTCACGCACCACGCTGACCGTATTCGCCAGCGCCTGCTGCATGTCACGGACGTTGCTTGCCAGCAGCGCCATTTCATTACTGCCATCGGCGCTGATGGGGTGCGTCAAATCGCCTGCGGCAATGTGGCGAATATGTCCCATCACCTCGTGGAGCGGCTTGAGCAGCACTCGCTGCATCGCCAGCCAACTGGCGATAATCACGGTGACGACAATCAGCATCACCGCGGACAGCAGCCAGATTATCTTCTGGTAATCACTCTCATTGTCCTGCACTCCGGCAGTGGCCAGCGCCGTTTGCGCACTACGCCATTGCCGATAAACTTCCTGCATGGCCGTTTGCTTTTGCTCGGCATTCTGCTTGATCATCTCTTCCAGCTTTCCTTCAGCCAGCAGCACGTTCATTTTTGCCAGCGTCGCAGAATAGATGCCGTACTGCTCTTCCAGTCGATCGGCCAGATGCTCATCCAGCCCAGGCGTTTCCGGCAGAGCGTAGTATTTATCGTAATGATCTTTCGATTCGGCCAACAGGCGATTTGCCGTGTTCACCAGCTCCTGCAACTGACCGCCGTTAATCTCGCTGGCCATCGTTCCCTGTAAACGCAGCATGCCCCGGTTGAGCGTGACGCGAGCCTGGTTCAGGCTAATCCACGCATCGGTAAACTCGGCCACGTTCTGGCTGGAAAGTTGAGACACGTTAAAGTTCTGCTTATCGTTATTGAGTGCGCCAATAAAGACGCCCGCGGAGATGAGCTGCATTGCGCCCAGCGCGAGTAACACGGTGATAAGTAAGGTTATCACTTTGATTCGTTTGAACATCTGTAGCCTTTTATTATGCAGGTATTGTCTGAGGTCTAACTATCGGCAGCGGCGTGCGCTTATTTAATCCTGTCGTGCGGCTTTTTTCACCGTACCTCTCCTTTCCAATAAGATTCAGCATCTTAACGAGATAAGAAATTTTCGTGACGTCCATCACAAAACACCCCACCCCGAAAGGGTTATATCCTTTGCCATAAGTTGCATTTAAAATGCATCTTATATTATTGAGAATGAGGTAACGGCAATGTCATATCGCGATCAACCTTTAGGTGAACTGGCGCTCTCTATTCCTCGCGCTTCGGCCCTGTTTCGTAAATACGATATGGATTACTGCTGCGGCGGTAAGCAAACGCTGGCACGCGCTGCCGCGCGTAAAGAGCTGGATTTAGACGTTATTGAGGCGCAGCTTGCGCAGCTGGCTGAACAGCCGCTGGAGAAAGACTGGCGTACCGTGGCTCTGGCTGAAATCATCGACCATATCATCGTGCGTTATCACGACAGACACCGCGAACAGCTGCCGGAGCTGATCCTGCAGGCCACTAAAGTTGAACGCGTTCACGCAGACAAACCGAACGTACCGCGCGGTCTGGCGAAAAACCTGACCATGCTGCATGAAGAGCTGTCCAGCCACATGATGAAAGAAGAACAGATCCTGTTCCCGATGATCAAACAGGGCATGGGTAGCCAGGCGATGGGGCCAATCAGCGTGATGGAAAGCGAACATGACGATGCGGGTGAACTGGTAGAAGTGATCAAACACATCACCCATAACGTAACGCCGCCACCAGAGGCCTGCACTACCTGGAAAGCCATGTATAACGGCATTAACGAGATGATCGACGACCTGATGGAACACATCAGCCTGGAAAACAATGTTTTGTTCCCGCGTGCCCTCGCAGGTGAATAAAAAAAGGCGCCCGAGAGCGCCTTTCTGAAGTCCGAATTCGGCCACTGCATATGTGGCCTTTTTTGTGTCAGAACGTAGACCTGATAAACGCAGCGCCGGCGGCATATGCCGGATGCGGCGTAAACGCCTTATCCGGCCTACATCTCACTGCTTAGCGATTATCGCGTACCTGCCATACGTTTCTTACCGATGAACAACCAGCCCAGACCCAGCGCGATGAACCACAGCGGCGTGACGATCAGCGCCTGACGGGTATCATCTTCCAGCGTCAGCAGTACCAGTACGAAGACGAAGAACGCCATACATACCCAGCACATCAGCTTGCCTAACGGCATCTTGTAGATTGATTTTTCATGCAGGTGAGGACGCTGCTTGCGGTACACCAGGTATGAGCAAAGAATGATGGTCCAGACGAACATGAACAGAATCGCCGATACGGTGGTGATCATGGTGAAGGCGCCAATCACGCTCGGGTTCACGTACAGCATCACCACGCCGCCCAGCAGACAGATACAGGAGAAGGTTAAACCCTTCGCCGGAACTGCGCGTTTAGACAGCTTGGCAAACGCTTTAGGCGCAACGCCTTCCTGCGCCAGACCGAACAGCATACGGCTGGTAGAGAACACGCCGCTGTTTGCAGAAGAGGCCGCTGAAGTCAGCACCACAAAGTTGATCAGGCTCGCCGCAGCAGGCAGACCAACCAGCACAAACAGTTCAACGAATGGGCTCTTGGTTGGCACTACCGAGCTCCACGGCGTAACGGACATAATCACGATCAGCGCGAACACGTAGAACATGATGATACGGATTGGAATCGAGTTAATGGCGCGCGGCAGCGATTTTTCCGGATCCTTGGTTTCCGCTGCGGTCGTACCCACCAGCTCAATACCCACAAACGCGAACACCGCTATCTGGAAGCCGGCAAAGAAGCCGCTCAGACCTTTCGGGAACCAGCCACCGTCATTCCACAAGTGCGTGAACGATGCCTGAACGCCGGTTGGCGACTGGAAGTGCGTCAGCACCATCACCAGACCGACGACAATCAGGCCGATGATGGCAACGATTTTGATCATCGCAAACCAGAACTCCATCTCACCAAACATTTTTACAGTGGCAAGGTTGAGGCTCAGCAGCAGCACGATCACCGCCAGCGAGGCGACCCAGTCTGACAGTTCGGGGAACCAGAATTGCGCATACGCGGTAATCGCGACCACGTCTGCCATCCCGGTAACGACCCAGCAAAACCAGTAGGTCCAACCGGTAAAATACCCGGCCCATGGCCCGAGCAGGTCAGAGGCGAAATCACTAAACGATTTGTACTCCAGATTCGAGAGCAGCAATTCACCCATTGCACGCATCACGAAAAACAGCATAAAACCGATGATCATATACACAAAGATGATCGACGGTCCGGCGAGACTGATGGTTTTACCGGAGCCCATAAACAGGCCAGTACCGATAGCGCCACCAATAGCAATAAGTTGAATATGACGGTTTGTGAGATTGCGCCGTAGCGACTGTTCAGACGACGCCTCTTCAGCGGTGTCGACTTTTACCTGATCTACCATGTTTTTTCTTCCTGTACCTGTCTGTGTTGTTCAGGCTCTACGGCCTTTAGTGTGTCTATGATACGACGATCCTGTTATCAGGACTCATCGATATTAGGTAAGAATTGGCGGGATGAATACTAAGATTTAGATATAATGTTAATTTAATGTTTAAAGTGAGTGTCATATCACTCTGATAGCGCGAATCAGCTCACAAAAATACACGCTGATGGGGCATTTGCAAGATAAAATATCGACAACGACGTAACTATAGCTTTTCACGCTATTTTTTTGTTCCCCCCGGCCTTGGGGGGAACAGAAGTCACTGCTTACAGGATCTCAAGCAGCTCAACTTCGAACACCAACGTGCTGAACGGAGGAATGGACGCGCCAGCGCCACGCTCGCCGTAAGCCAGTTCCTGAGGAATAGTCAGTTCCCATTTGGAACCTACCGGCATCAGGGTCAGCGCTTCAATCCAGCCTGGGATTACGCCGTTAACCGGGAATTCAGCTGGTTCGCCACGTGCGACAGAGCTGTCAAACACGGTACCGTCGATCAGTTTACCGATGTAGTGCACGCGAACGCGGTCAGTACGTGCCGGAATAGCACCTTCACCCTGGGTCAGAACACGGAACTGCAAACCAGATTCAGTGCTGTTCACACCGTCTTTCTCACGGTTTTCTTCCAGATATTTGACGCCATCAGCCGCCATAGCCTGGAAACGCTCGCGACGTACTGCGTCAGCGCGTTCGTGGATTTCACGCAGTGCGCGATGCACAACATCAACCGGCACTGCCGGGTGCTTACCTTCCAGCGCGTCAGCGATACCCGCTACCAGCGCTTCAGGCAACAGTCCTTCCAGTCCGGATTCGCTCAGCTGTTGTCCTACCTGCAAACCAATGCCGTAGCTTGCTTGCGCTTCGATAGTGTCAAAAGTCGGGTTAGCCATCATATTTCCTTTCATCGGATGTAAAGTAGCGGGCAGCATATCAGCCATGCCGCATCCGGTAAAACTTTGTCTCGGGAACAGATGACAAATCGCGAGGAAACATAAACAATAGGAATATCCCGCGTTGACGTCACGAAAGCGGGTAATATGACGAACATCATAGCGTTAGCCATCTATACTCTATGATCGAGGAACGAGACGCGGAGCAGGAGGAAAGCCATGCCCGGGCGCTTTGAATTAAAACCAACCCTGGCGAAAATCTGGCATGCACCGGACAATTTTCGCATTATGGACCCGCTACCGCCTATGCACCGCCGCGGCATTATTATTGCCGCTATTGTGTTGGTGATAGGTTTCCTGCTCCCTTCCAGTGACACCAGCGATGCCCCTGTGGTGACGCGTACTGCCCAGCTGGATTTACAGTCACAGTCGCAGCCACCGACCGAGGCTCAACTGCAGGCACAGCTCGTCGCGCCGCAAAATGATCCCGGCCAGGTCGCTCCGGTTGCGCCAGAGCCAATCCAGGAAGGAGAACCTGATGCGCAGCCTCAGGTCCAGCAATCTCAGCCGCAGACACAACCTTTCCAACAGGATAGCGGAATTGACCAGCAGTGGCGCTCCTACCGCGTAGACTCAGGTAAAACGCTGGCGCAGGTATTCCGTGACCATAACCTCCCGCCAACCGATGTCTATGCGATGGCACAGGTTGAAGGCGCCGGAAAACCGCTGAGCAATCTGAAAGACGGTCAGATGATACAGATCAGGCAGAATGCCAATGGCGTGGTGACAGGGTTAACCATCGATACCGGCAACGGCCAGCAGGTACTGTTTACCCGCCAGCCTAACGGTAGTTTTATTCGCGCCCGTTAAGCGGCACACATATTGGCCTGATAAGCGATATCGCCATCAGGCATCAAGGTGAAGCGTCAACGTTTCACCTTGTTCACCCACCAGATCCCCGAACAGACCAGCACCAGCGCCAGCGCATATTTCCATTCGAGAATGTTTTCGCCGAGGAATATTGCCGACAGTACCGCCCCAGAAACCGGGATCAAGAAGTTAAACGGCGCAATCATCCCCACGCGATTATGCTTGAGCAGAATACTCAACAAGGCGAAAGCGACCGAAGAGAGTAACGTCAGGTAGCCCAGAATTGCCACTGAAGACGCACCGTGTACGGTCAGCGTGCCGCCAAAAGCGTAGCCACCGATAACCAACACCAGACCGCCACCGCCCAACTGGTACCCTGTCATTACCGTCGGGTCCACCGTCTGAGAAATACGTTTTCCATATAGCGTGGCAGCAGAGAGAATAAAGGCCGCCATCACTACTGAGCCGTCGCCTAACAGGCTGAAACTAAAATCCATTCCGCTGCTAAAGTTCACAACCATCACCCCAGCAAAGCCGAGGATACAACCCAGCGCTTTGTTGTAGCTCAGTTTGTCGTTATGGTAGATAAAATGGGCCAGCAGCACACTGAAGAAGGTCCCGGTCGCATTCATGATGGACCCTTTCACCCCCGTCGTGAACGCCAGACCAATATAGAAGAAGATGTATTGCAGCGAGGTTTGCGTCAGTCCCAACAGCGTGAGTTGGCCGTACTGACGCGGGCTTAACCGGCCAATCGGTTTACGCTGCGCTACAGCCAGCAGTAGCAGCAATAATCCCGCAAACAGAAAGCGATATCCGGCAAAGACAATCTTTGAGGGAATGTCATCCGTGGCAATCTGGAAGATCTCATATCCACTTTTGATCGCCGGATAGGCGCTCCCCCACAACAGGCAGCAGAACGCCGCGCTCAGGTAGACAACGTTTTTACGCGCAAACAGAGGTTGGTGCGTTGGTTCCATTCCATCACCACTTTGAAATAATGTTTTATTTTTGTGATTATCCCGAAAAGGATAAAGAATAGCCAGAGAGAAAAGCGGGGGAACAGAAAAGCAAAACGCCGGCACAGGGCCGGCGCTTTTACGCGGTCATCAGAATAAAAACTTATTCTGCAACTACGTTTACAGTCAGCTTAGCAAACACTTCGCTGTGAACCTGGAAGCTCACTTCGTGCTCGCCAGTGGTACGCAGAACGCCGTTCGGCAGACGAACTTCGCTCTTAGCTACTTCAACGCCAGCTGCAGTTACAGCGTCAGCGATGTCGCGAGTACCGATGGAACCGAACAGTTTACCTTCGTCGCCAGCTTTAGACGCGATGGTTACGGTTTCCAGTGCGTTGATTTTCTCAGCACGAGCTTCAGCAGCGGACAGAACGTCAGCCAGTTTAGCTTCCAGCTCAGCGCGACGCGCTTCGAAAAATTCAACGTTTTTCTTGGTAGCAGGAACAGCTTTACCCTGTGGTACCAGGAAGTTACGAGCATAGCCCGCTTTAACGTTAACCTGATCACCCAGGCTACCCAGGTTTGCTACTTTATCAAGCAGAATAACTTGCATTACCTTATCCTCTCAAAGTCGTATTAATGGACCGTGACCGATTACTGATGACGATCAGTGTACGGCAGCAGGGACAGGTAGCGAGCGCGTTTGATAGCGCGAGCCAGCTGACGCTGATATTTTGCACGGGTACCGGTGATACGGCTTGGGACAATCTTACCGCTTTCGGTGATGTAGTTTTTCAGCGTAGCGATATCTTTATAGTCGATCTCTTGAACGCCTTCCGCGGTGAAACGGCAGAACTTGCGACGACGGAAATAACGTGCCATATGGCTAGTCTCCAGAATCTATCAATTCAATCTGCTCGGCATGCAGAACCATTTTGCTCAGGCCGTTCTTTGCCTTGTGGCAAGAGATGAACCCCTGAACGGTCACTGCGCTACCGACCGTTATACTGTGAGTAATGGCCTGGTTTTCGTGTCCGCTAATAATAACGGGCATTTGGCACCACGCCTGCCGGTGAAACCCGGCTTCCTCCTGCACAGAACGATGCTCAAGCACGAACTGGCAATGAGGAATTCCTGATGGACTGACCTTTCGAAGGGGGGCCCTGCACACGGTGCCGGACAACGCCAGACGGTTGGTCATCAGAAATTACTCTTCAGAATCCCCAGCTTCAGCATCATCTGCGGTTTCGTTAGCGAAATCATCGCGACGTTCACGACGCTCGTCTTTCGCTTTAACCATCGGAGATGCTTCGGTAACAGCGTGTTTAGTACGCATAACCATGCTGCGGATAACGGCATCGTTGAAGCGGAAGGTAGTTTCCAGCTCATCGATCACTTCCTGCGGCGCTTCAACGTTCATCAGAACGTAGTGAGCTTTGTGCAGTTTGTTGATCGGGTAAGCCAGCTGACGGCGGCCCCAGTCTTCCAGACGGTGGATCGTGCCTTCTGCACCAGTGATGGCAGCAGTGTAGCGTTCGATCATACCCGGAACCTGTTCGCTCTGGTCAGGATGGACCATAAAAACGATTTCGTAATGACGCATCGAATTGCTCCTTACGGATTATTCAGCCTCCTGTCTGGGTCAGCCGAGGCCCATGGAGGCAAGGAACGTGTTAAAGGTCGGCTGAAAAATGACGCGTCATAATACTGGGGTCAGCAGGTAAACTCAAGGTGCTTGTACGATTATTTATCATGTCGCTATTAATACATATCCAGCAGCATTTTGATGCTGATACAAATGGAGACAATGACAATCATGGGTCGGATGACTTTCTTACCGCGCGTCAGTACGACTGTCGCACCAAGACGTGCGCCAAGGGATTGCCCTGCAAACATCACCAGCCCAAGCGACCAGATCATTTTACCACCGAAAATGAAGAACAAAATCGAGGCGATGTTCGACGCCAGGTTAATAAAATTCGAGTGGATTTGCGCTTTATCAATACTGTATCCCCACAGCAGAATATAGCTGAGGGTATAAAAGGAACCTGCCCCAGCACCGAGAAAGCCATCATAAAAACCAATACATCCCCCACCGATCAACGAGAAGAGAAACAGGGATACCTGCTGCTTTCTTTTCGGTTCGCTAAGGTTTGGCGTAAAAATAAAGTAAATGGCGACTGCGATAATCAGGATTGGGAGCAGTTTCTTCAGCAATTCCGGTTCAATGAACTGGATAAGCGTCGTTCCCAGCGCAGAACCGATAAAGGCAGATAAAAACACATACTTGTGCTCCTGCACGTTGATATGTCCCCGGCGTAAAAAGTAAATTCCAGAGGTCAGAGAGCTACCCAGAGCCTGAATTTTATTGGTTGCCAGCGCATTAGCCGGGGGTAAACCAGAAATTAAGAGTGCGCCAATAGAGAGAAATCCACCACCGCCCGACACCACGTTAATAAAGCCAGCCACCAGCGCGACCATAAACATAACCACGAAATAGCTGAAATCCATGAATGAAGTATCCATAAGTTTTTGCCTTATTATCATAAAGTTATATTAATTATCCAGCTCACTATAAACGGCGTACTCAACCGATTAAATTGACTATTTGGTAAGAGCTTATGCGCGAAAGGCAGGTATTTTTTCACCGCAGCGGTATACACCAGCAGACTGTTAATTAAAGAAAAGATGGCTATGCGGTAATTTTTTGAACAACTGCATCAGAAATGGTCGCTATCGACTGCGCTGGTAGCGGTTAAAATTACATCAGAAGTTAATCACTCACAGGAGAGAGGCAACCAGAGACCGCAGTCGAGGAGGTACATATGCGAGCCCGTGTTTTGACCCTTCTGGCTGTGCTTTTGCTCAGTGCAAATGCAACGGCAGCCATCAAAATTGATAACCATCAGGCCAGGAACATGGATGATGTGCAGAGCTTAGGCGTCATTTACATAAATCATAACTTCGCCACTGAAAGTGAAGCCACTCAGGCCCTGAATGAAGAGACCGATGCGCAAGGCGCAACCTACTACCACGTGATCCTCACCAGGGAACCCGGTAGTAACGGAAATATGCACGCCAGTGCAGATATTTATCGTTAACACCAGAAATAACCAACGAGAACATTGCCACAGTTTGACTTGCCCCCTTCACTGGGGGCTTTTTTGCAAAACAATCCCGAAGCCAGACCGATCTCATCCCCATGAAGAGTTGGCTCCGGAACGTTTATTCCTACTTCTGCCCGTAATAGGCATTTGGGCCGTGCTTACGCATGAAGTGCTTATTCATCAGATAACTGTCGATGGGGCTGAGCGCCGGATTAATACCGCGCGCAATCCACGCCATCCGCGCCACCTCTTCCATTACCACGGCATTGTGTACCGCATCATGGGCATCTTTCCCCCAGGCAAACGGACCGTGCTGATACACCACAATCCCCGGCGTATGCAGTGGTTCAACGTCACCCAGCGTTTCGATGATCACCTCTCCGGTATTCAGCTCATATTCACCCTGAACCTCTTCTTCGCTTAGCGCCCTGGTACACGGAATATCGCCAAAGAAATAATCCGCATGCGTGGTGCCAAGCGCCGGAATAGCCATTCCTGCCTGCGCCCATGCCGTCGCGTGGGTTGAGTGGGTATGCACCACGCCGCCAAGAGAGGAATAGCGGCGATACAGCGCCAGATGGGTGGCGGTATCGGAAGAAGGACGATAGCGTCCTTCCACCACGTTGCCGTGCAGATCCACAACCACCATGTCATCCACTGTCATTGTTTGGTAGTCGACGCCGCTGGGCTTAATCACCACCAGCCCGCGTTCGCGGTCGATGGCGCTGACGTTACCCCAGGTAAACGTCACCAGCCCGTAGCGCGGCAGATCCATGTTGGCCTCAAAAACCTGCTGTTTGAGTTTTTGCATTACACCGCCTCCTCCAGACCGGCGCTGGCCATACGCGCTTTCACCCAGTCGCGCGCCTTCGCCACTTCACGTGCCGGATCGTCCGCCGTTTCACTCCACATCTCAATCAGGTATGGCCCGCAATACCCACTCTGTTTGAGTGTCGCAAAACAACGTTCGAAATCGACAACCCCTTCACCAAACGGCACATTTTTGAATACGCCAGGTTTGGTATCTTTCACGTGTACGGCAACGATATGGCCCATTCCCGCCTGTAGCTCCATCTGCACATCGTTGTCCCACGCCGACAAATTGCCGATATCGGGATACAGCTGGAACCACGGGTTATTCAGGTAGTGTGCGTATCCCAGCGCCTTGCTAATAGAGTTCATCAGAGGATAATCCATGATCTCCATCGCCAGCGTCACCTGCGCACGACTTGCCATCTCGACGCTCTCTTTCAGCCCGTCACGGAAGCGACGACGCGTTTCGTTATTGGCCTGCTGGTAATAAACGTCGTAACCCGCCAGTTGAATAACGCGAATACCGATATCCTGCGCAAACTGAATGGCTTTACGCATGATCTCCAGCCCCTGTTCGCGTACCGCATCATCTTCACTACCAAGCGGGAAACGACGATGAGCGCTCAGGCACATGGACGGTACCCGTATCCCTGTCTCAGCGATTGCGGCCACCAGCGCCAGTCGCTGCTCGCGGTTCCAGTCAAGACGCGCCAGGCGAGCGTCGGTTTCATCAACCGACATTTCGACAAAGTCAAAGCCCAGTTCCTTCGCCAGCTGCAAACGCTCCAGCCAGCACTCCCCGCCGGGGAGTGCCTTTTCATAAATACCGAGCGGGACCTGTTTCGACAACATAGTCGCTCCTTATCCCCACAGCTGGGCGATAGAACGTTTGAACTGGCGAGCCGCTTCCACCGGAGAGACGGCATCGCGAATGCTGCGACCGGCAATAAAGACGTGAATCGGGATTCCCTGGAACAGCGGCAGATCTTCCAGCGCCAGACCGCCGGTGACAGTGACTTTAAAGCCCATCTCGGACAGGCGTTTGATCGCGCTGATATCCGCCTCTCCCCACGCCACACCCGCCGCCTGCGCATCACGGCTGCGGTGATACACAACTTGCCCAATGCCCGCGTCACGCCACTCTTGCGCCTGCTCCCAGGTCCAGTAACCCGTCAGTTCAATCTGTACATCACCGTTAAATTCTTTCGCCACCTCCAGTGCCCCCTTGGTGGTGTTGATATCCGCACAGCAGATGACGGTGACCCAGTCAGCGTTGGCTTCGAAACACATGCGGGAGAGGATTTTTCCCGCATCGGCAATTTTGGCGTCCGCCAGCACAATTTTATGCGGATAAAGCGCTTTCAGATCGCGAACGGCGCGCACGCCCTCTGCCACGCAAAGAATAGTGCCCACCTCAATGATATCGACCTCTTCGGCAATCAGACGCGTCGTTTCATACGCGGAAGACATTGATTGGTTATCCAGCGCAACCTGCAACATAGGTAATGACATTTTGGTATCCTTTTTAAACAGCCGCCGCAGTGGCGTTATCAATTAAATCCAATACTTCCTGCGCGGTGCGGCAGACGCGTAAACGGTCGAAATTGGCTTCGTCATCAAAGAGATTCACGATCTGCATGATGCCCACTTCCTGATGCGTGTTGGCGTCAACTGCCGCCATCGTTATCAAAATATCGACCGGGTCGTTATCTTCGTGGTTAAACACCAGCGGCGTTTTCAGCGTCACCAGCGCAAAACCGGTTTTCTTGACCCCTTCCTCCGGACGGCCGTGCGGCATCGCCAGGCCTGGCGCAATCACAAAATACGGGCCAAACTGCTCAACGCCATCAAGGATGGCCTGGTAGTAGCGTGGTTCAACCACATCGGCCTTAACCAACAGATCCACACCAAGCTTTACCGCTTCCTGCCAGGTACTGGCCTCGGCTTGCAAAAGGATGGAATTATTGTCTGCCAGCGAGTCACGTAATTTCATATGCCGCCCCCTTACTTCACGTCCTGCGGGAAATGCGCTTTGATCACTTCCAGCAGTTTTGGTCCAAAATCGGCAGGAGACAGCATGTTGCGTACGCCAACGACATATTTATTGCCAGAAACGGTAATCTCACCGGCGATATGCGTAGAGGCGATGATGATATCCGCGCCGCTCAGTTCACTTTTGTATTCACCCACGGCGCAGCTGTTTACCGTATGGTCAATATTTGACTGGGTTAAAAACTGGTCCACCTTCATTTTCATGATCATGGAACTACCCTGCCCATTGCCACACACAGCCAGAATACGTACGGTCATAATCGGAACTCCTTATTAAGCAGAGTGTTCTGCCAGTTGTTTTTCTGCGTCTTCCTCAGCGCGCAACGTGCGTCCTGCGAAAAACATATAAGCCAGTGCAATCAGAATAATGACGGCCATAAACACGATGCCGATGGAGGCAAAGCCTTGCATCATCGGCGGTGCCAGAATTGACCAGTCCGCCATGCCCATCCAGGCGCTCATACCAGTGAGCTTCACCGCCCAGACGCAGCCGAAGATTTCGATCATCCCCATCACCAGGCAAATCTTGAGCGCTGCACGCCAGCCGCCAAAGTGGTTAGCAAATACGCCGATAGTGGCGTTCGAGAAGAACATCGGGATAAAGCCTGGGATAATCAGGATGGAAGAGCCGCAGGCCACGAGAATACCTACCGCAATCAGTTGGCCGATGGTGCCCCACATAAAGCCCCAGACCACCGCGTTGGGGGCAAAGCTGTATATCGCTGCGCAGTCGATTGCCAACACCGCGCCGGGGATCAGACGTTGAGAGATACCGTTGAACGCTTCTGAAAGTTCAGCAACGAACATACGTACGCCCTGGGTGATGATGAAGATAGCGACAGCAAACGAAAAACCGGTTTGCAGGATATACACCGTCCAGTGGGTTTTACTCGCCATCGCCTGAACCACATCAATGCCGAAAGAGAGCAGGATCGCCCCGAAAAAGATGGTCATCACAATCGCGGTGGAAACGATGTTGTCATGGAAGATATTCAGCCAGCCTGGCAGCTTGAGATCTTCTACGCTCTCCTCTTTCTTACCCAGATACGGCGCGACTTTGTAAGCAATCCAGGAGGCGAACTGCTGCTGGTGACCGATGGAAAAACCGCAGCCATCGGTCACTTCCTGGGTCGGTTTGTACATCATATTGGAGGTAATGCCCCAGTAGAGCGACACCAGCACCGCGGTACAGATGATGGTGGTCCACATCGGGTAACCAAAGATGTAGAAAGAGACAGCAATCAGCCCCGCCTGCTGGAACATGATGTGCCCAGTCAGCATGATGGTTCGAATGCCGGTAATACGCCGTAGCAGTACGTAACAAATGTTCAGCGCCAGCGCCAACAGTACGGCGTACCCTACCCAACTGTAGGCATCACCCATTCGTTCGATGGTTGCCATCATGGAGGCATAGGTATCGGAGATCGCGCCATTGATACCGTAAACCTCAGACATCTTCGCCACTACCGGTTTAAACGTGCTGGTCAGAATGCCCGACCCTGCCTGCAATAACATAAAACCGATAATCGTTTTGATCGTGCCTTTGATAATGACGCTGACACTTTTACGCAACAGGATGTAGCCGAGGCAGGTCACAATACCCAACAGCAACGGTGCATTGGTCATGACCTGATTAAAAAAGACGGTAAAGATGTTGTAGAGGATCTCCATAACGATCTCCAGTAGACGAAGTTGCTGAACATTCATTACAGATGCCCAGGATGTTGTGCCCCCACTCTAATTTTCAAAAGTAATCACAACAAGATTGAATTTGATTAAATGTGATGCAGTACGCAAATAATTCTCTTACTTGCAGAGTGGATTTACTTCGAATTCGTCAGAGTCAAAATAAACCTATTTAAAACAATCAAATACAAAAATACATCTCATATAAACCATCTTGTCACGTTGTAATTTGTTCACACTTTTCCATCCAACACCAAAAATCGACGCATTGCCTTCTTGATAAAATGATGTCAGTATCAATCAAAACAAATCACAATTTGATTCAACTTGAACAAACATGAAGGTAATTGCGATGAGTAAAGTAAAAAGCATCACGCGTGAATCATGGATCCTGAGCACATTCCCGGAGTGGGGAAGCTGGCTGAATGAAGAGATCGAGCAGGAACAGGTCGCACCTGGCACTTTCGCGATGTGGTGGCTCGGCTGTACCGGAATTTGGCTGAAGTCGGAAGGCGGGACTAACGTTTGCGTCGATTTCTGGTGCGGAACGGGTAAACAGAGTCATGGTAACCCGCTGATGAAAACCGGTCACCAGATGCAACGTATGGCGGGGGTGAAGAAACTGCAGCCTAACCTGCGCACCACACCGTTTGTTCTTGATCCGTTTGCCATTCGTCAGATCGATGCGGTGCTGGCCACGCACGATCATAACGATCACATCGACGTAAATGTTGCGGCAGCCGTCATGCAGAACTGTGCCGACGACGTGCCGTTTATTGGACCGCAAACTTGTGTGGATCTGTGGATCGGTTGGGGTGTACCAAAAGAGCGCTGTATCGTGGTAAAACCAGGTGATGTAGTGAAAGTGAAAGATATTGAAATTCATGCGCTTGACGCATTTGATCGTACGGCATTGATTACGCTTCCTGCCGATCAAAAAGCAGCAGGCGTGCTGCCGGATGGTATGGATGCCCGCGCCGTAAACTATCTGTTCAAAACGCCGGGCGGTACGCTTTATCACAGCGGTGATTCACACTACTCCAACTACTATGCAAAGCATGGCAACGAGCACCAGATCGACGTCGCGCTCGGATCATACGGCGAGAACCCACGGGGTATTACGGACAAAATGACCAGTTCCGACATGCTGCGTATGGCGGAGGCCCTGAATACAAAAGTGGTGATCCCTTTCCATCATGATATCTGGTCAAACTTCCAGGCCGATCCTCAGGAGATCCGCGTACTGTGGGAGATGAAAAAGGATCGGCTGAAGTATGGCTTTAAGCCTTTTATCTGGCAGGTGGGTGGCAAGTTCACCTGGCCGCTGGACAAAGATAACTTTGAATATCACTATCCGCGCGGCTTTGACGACTGCTTCACGATTGAACCGGATTTACCGTTTAAATCGTTCTTGTGATCCACACAAAATGCCGGGTCATCCCGGCATTTTTTCCCATTTACTTTAGTATTTCCAGGCTATTTCAAATATCATCTTTTCAAATCAATTTGTATCGGAATAGCTCATGACTGAAGCACAAAGACATCAAATATTGCTGGATATGCTGGCGCAGTTGGGCTTTGTTACCGTTGAGAACGTGATTGAGCGTCTGGGGATTTCACCCGCCACAGCACGCCGGGATATCAACAAACTCGATGAAAGCGGCAAACTCAAGAAAGTCCGCAACGGCGCAGAAGCTATTACCCAACAGCGACCGCGCTGGACGCCAATGAATCTGCACCAGGCACAGAACCACGATGAAAAAGTTCGCATTGCCAAGGCGGCATCCCAGCTTGTGAATGCGGGTGAAAGCGTGGTGATCAACTGCGGATCGACCGCTTTCCTGCTGGGTCGCGAAATGTGCGGCAAGCCGGTGCAGATCATCACTAATTATCTGCCGCTGGCAAACTATCTGATCGACCAGGAGCATGACAGTGTGATCATCATGGGAGGGCAATATAACAAAAGCCAATCCATCACGCTTAGCCCGCAAGGCAGTGAAAATAGCCTGTATGCCGGGCACTGGATGTTCACCAGCGGCAAAGGGTTGACCGCAGACGGACTGTATAAAACCGATATGCTGACCGCGATGGCCGAGCAGAAGATGCTTAACGTGGTGGGCAAACTGGTGGTGCTGGTCGATAGCAGTAAAGTCGGTGAACGTGCGGGAATGCTGTTTAGCCGCGCCGATCAAATCGACATGCTGATTACTGGCAAAAATGCAGACCCTGAGATTCTGCAACAGCTTGAAGCCCAGGGTGTGAGCATTATGCGCGTTTAAAGGTGCTGGCGGAAAAACGTCACTGTTGCGGCCAGCGCTTCTGGCGTAATACGATGGCGCACACCGGCTTCCCACAGGCAGGTCAGATTGTTGTCCAAACCTGCCTGAATCAGCGCTTGCTGTAAGCGGAAGGTTTCAACAGCCGGTACAACATCATCATCCTGTCCATGCCACAGCAGCAACGGCCTGTCAGCGAGGCGTGGTAACTGATGCGTAACATCCCATTCGGCAAGCGGGGCGATAACGGCATCAAATTCCGCCTGCTGCTCTGGGGTCTGAACCAGTAAAGGGGGAAAAAGCGTCTGCGCAAGCCGGGTAAAATAGCCTGAACCCATCAGGTTGGCTACACATTTAACCTCAGGATGGCGCGCCATTATGCCCAATGCTGTCATTCCCCCCATCGACGCCCCACCGACGGCAAGCCGCTCATCTGAAAGCCAATTTTCCGCCTCCAGCGCCGCACGTAACGTCGTAAACTCCTGCATATTTTGCTGCAAAATATGCCAGAAGCGGCGCATTCGCACCCTGGCATCGCTTTTGAAGCGAGCGCCATGGTCGGGCGCATCTGGCATGACGACACGGAACCCGGCCTGAGCCAGCGCAACGGCAAAATAGCTGTAAACCAGGCTTGAAGAGGTAAACCCGTGATAGAAGATAACACAAGGGAGTGAACATTCGCGTTTGCCAGCCGGAACGGCGTGCAGGACAGGTATACCCGCCAACTGTCGTGTTTCAATTTCGATCATTTGTCGCCTCTTTCTTTCTGGTATGCCATGCAGCAATACTTAACGCAAGCGAATGTGTTCGGCAATGATTCATAATGTTGAGAACTGGGTTACGCTTTCGCAACATTTTCATTCGAAAATCGCGTGAGAGATAACAATTCGGGAACATTCCCCTAAAGGGAAATTAATAAGGCACTACACTATGGCTATCAGGAAACGAGATAGAGTTATGCGTCGGTTTGCCTCTTTGTTGTTGGTTATGTTTTTAAGCGCCTGTAGCGTGCTACAGGGAACGCCACAACCCGCACCGCCCGTTGCCGACCACCCGCAGGAGATCCGCCGTGACCAGAGTAATGGGTTACAGCGATTAGGGACGGTTAGCGCGCTGGTAAGAGGCTCTCCGGATGATGCGCTGGCAGAGATCCGTGCCAAAGCCGCCGCGGCTAAAGCTGATTACTACGTGGTTTTATTAGTGGATGAAACTATCGTGACGGGCCAATGGTATTCACAGGCTATTTTGTATCGTAAATAACATTGGGTTGAAATTTAGTCAGCTTTACATTGCTTTGCGCCCCTATGCGTTTACCTGTGCACAATAAACCAACAGCAGGAAGCTTGAGGTTTATTATCGCGATGGAATGCCCTGCCGTGTGTAGGGGTACGAATAATGGAGCTGACGATGAAACAATCACTTGCCTTATCCTCACTGCTGCTTTCTGCCGGACTGGTAGGTACTACGGCGCAGTCTGCCGAATTCGCCAGTGCTGACTGTGTTACTGGCCTGAACGAAATTGGCCAGATATCTGTCAGTAACATTGCAGGAAATCCGCAGGATGTAGAACGTGTTGTCGCGTTAAAAGCGGATGAACAAGGTGCCTCATGGTATCGGATCATTCAAATGTACGAAGATCAGCAGCCCGACAACTGGCGCGTACAGGCCATACTCTATGCTTAACACATTGCCGGATGGCGTAAACTTATCTGAGCTACAGTGAACTGTAGACATGATAAGACGCGAAAGCGTCGCCATCAGGCATATTATTACCGTAATCCCCCCGTTGCCCGCAGAAGCAAATCGTTCAGCACCTGCTCAGACAATCGTAGTCCCCCCCGCGTATCAAGCATAATTTGGCACCAGGCCTGCGCCACTGGTGGAGAGGCATAGCGCAACATCTGCGCTCCGCAACCAAGCAGGAAAAGCTGCTGCGTAATCTCCCGCCCCAATGCCTCGCTGGGTTTACGTAAACGCTGCTGGAGCTGACGCACCATTCGATCGTAATGTCGGTCTTGCCCTTTGACTTCCGCAAAGGCTTCACTGAGCATCTCGTATATGCCGGGTTGTTTGGTTAGTACCCGCAATACATCAAGGCACATAATGTTGCCAGAGCCTTCCCAGATACTGTTTACCGGCATTTCACGATACAAACGCGGCAGCTCGCTCTCCTCGCAATAGCCAATCCCACCCAGCACTTCCATCGCTTCTGCCACAAATGGCATACCGCTTTTGCAAACGGAGAATTTCGCCGCTGGCGTGAACAACCTGGCCCACAGCGCTTCTTTAGCATCAGCACGACGGTCCCAGGCCCGCGCCAGTCGAAACAGTAACGCCGTTTGACCTTCCAGTTGGAGCGCCATCCGACCTAACACTTGGCGCATCATCGGTTGTTCAATCAATGGCTTGCCAAAAACTTGCCGCTGGTGAGCATGGTAAATCGCGACGGAAAAAGCACGTCGCATCATACCGTGACTGCCGAGCGCACAGTCAAAACGCGTCATCCCCCCCATTTTCAGGATATGGCGTATACCTTCCCCTTCTTCACCCAATAGCCAGCCAATCGCATCGTGGAATTCTACCTCGCAGCTGGCGTTGGAGCGGTTGCCTAACTTATCTTTCAATCGCTCAAGACGGATAGCATTACGCTGCCCGTCAGGTAAAAATCGCGGCACAAAAAAGCAGGATAATCCTCCCTTAGCCTGGGCCAGCACTAAATGGGCATCGCTTTGCGGCACGGAGAAAAACCACTTATGTCCCACCAGCCGATACGAGCCGTCAGCAAGACGTTCTGCCTGAGTGGTATTGCTCAGCACATCTGAACCACCCTGCTTCTCGGTCATGCCCATGCCGATAAGCAGCCCACGCTTTTGCCCTCCGGGCAGTAAATGCGAGTCATAACGGTCGCTTAGCAGCGGCGTAAGCCAGTCGTGAAAGGGGGCGGGTAACATTTGAAGTAACAGCGGCGTGGCGGCAAAAGTCATGGTCACCGGACACAACGTGCCAGCTTCAACCTGCGCATGCAGCATGAAACGCGCCGCCCGTGCAACAAATGTTCCCTGCCTCGCATCTTCTTCCCAGGCCAGATTATGTACGCGGTTGGCGCACAATCCCTGCATCAGCAAATGCCAGGCAGGATGAAAACGCACATCATCCAGCCGCTGCCCCTGCGGGTCGTAGCGCAACAGTTCAGGTGGAAAAGCATTGGCCAGACGGCCCAGTTCGAGCGACTCGGCAGTCCCTAGCTGCTGACCAATACTGGCGAGAAGATCGCTGTCCCAACCAGCGCCTTCGCGGATAACCGCTTCGCACAGCGCGCCATCGGACAAATATAAGTTACTGTTATTGAGCGGTACAGGTTGGTTAAAAACGGTATGCGTTTGCCAGTGCATTGTGTCTCCCTCCTTCAATGGCCGTCGCTTTAAGTATGGTCAGCCAGATAAGAGAGTGCCTGGGATTCAGGTCACAAAAAAGCCATCCCGAGGGATGGCTTAAGAGACATAGAGAATAAATTAACCGCGCTGGCGGACGGCTTCAAACAGGCAGATACCCGTCGCAACTGAAACGTTCAATGACGAAACGCTCCCTGCCATCGGGATGCTGATCAGTTCGTCACAGTGTTCGCGGGTCAGACGGCGCATACCTTCACCCTCTGCGCCCATCACCAGCGCCAGACGACCGGTCATTTTGCTCTGATAGAGAGTATGGTCGGCTTCACCTGCGGTTCCGACGATCCAGATATTCTCTTCCTGCAGCATACGCATGGTGCGCGCCAGGTTGGTCACGCGGATCAGCGGTACGCTTTCTGCCGCACCACAGGCCACTTTTTTCGCCGTCGCATTCAACTGTGCGGAACGATCCTTCGGTACGATTACAGCATGTACGCCAGCAGCATCGGCGCTACGCAAGCATGCGCCCAGGTTATGCGGATCGGTGACGCCATCGAGGATCAAAAAGAACGGCTGATCGAGCGTAGCAATCAGATCCGGCAGATCGTTTTCCTGATACTGACGGCCCGGCTTCACGCGAGCAATAATCCCCTGATGTACCGCACCCTCGCTTTTCTCATCCAGAAACTGACGGTTAGCCAGTTGAATGACAACACCCTGTGCTTCCAGTGCGTGGATCAGCGGCAGCAGGCGTTTATCTTCACGACCTTTGAGAATAAAGACGTCCTGGAAGCGCTCAGGCGCACGTTCCAGCAGGGCCTGCACCGCATGGATGCCGTAAATCATTTCACTCATGAATGTACTCGTTAATAGTTTATGCGTAACGCGGGCAACGTGAGGTTGCCCGACTTACAGTCTATGGCTGTTATTGTGCGACTTTCTTTTTCGCCGCACGTTTAGCTTTAGTGGCGGCAGCAATTTTAAGCGTTTTTGCCGAGGGCTTTTTCGCTTTTTTATCGCCTTTCTTCTCAGCCGCATTCTTTTCCGCCTGAGGTTTGGCTCTGCCTTTCTTCTCGCCGCGGAAAGCGCTGTCCGGCTCGAAATTCACCTTTTTGCCCATCTGACGACGTTTACCGGTATTTTTACCCGCATCGCCTTTTTTGGCTTTTTCGCGGGCGGTTTTACCTTCATTACGCGGCGCACGTTCGCTGGAGATCAAGCTGAAGTCGATCTTACGCTCGTCCATGTTGACTGCTTCCACGCGAACTTCCACGCGATCGCCCAGGCGATACATCTGGCCGCTGGATTCCCCCGTCAGGCGCTGCCCAACCTGGTCGAAACGATAGTAGTCGTTATCCAGAGAGGAGACATGCACCAGACCATCGATAAACAGTTCATCGAGACGGACAAAGAAACCAAATCCGGTCACGCTGGCAATCACGCCTTTGAAGACATTACCCACCTGGTCCAGCATGAAGTCGCACTTCAGCCAGTCAGAGACATCGCGCGTGGCTTCATCAGCACGGCGCTCGGCCATCGAACAGTGCTGACCCAGTTGCAGCATCTCTTCCATCGAATAATGGTAGCCACCGGTTTCCGTGGTGTTGCCCTTATGGCCCTGCTCCTGCGCCAGCAGATACTTAATCGCCCGGTGCAAGGAGAGATCCGGGTAACGACGGATCGGTGAAGTAAAGTGCGCATAAGATTGCAACGCCAGGCCAAAGTGACCACGGTTTTCCGGATCGTAAATCGCCTGCTTCATCGAACGCAGCAGCATGGTTTGCAGCATTTCTGCGTCAGGACGGTCAGCAATCGACTCCAGCAGTTCAGCGTAATCACGCGGCTCAGGTTTGTTGCCACCAGGCAGCTCCAGCCCCAGCTCTGCCAGGACGGAACGGAACGAGTTAATCGCTTCGGTCGTCGGCTTATCGTGAATACGGAACAGCGCTGGCTCTTTGGCTTTCTCAACGAATCGTGCCGCGGAGATGTTCGCCATGATCATGCACTCTTCAATCAACTTGTGCGCGTCGTTACGCTGCGTCTGCTCGATACGCTCGATACGGCGTTCAGCATTGAAGATAAACTTCGCTTCTTCACTCTCAAACGAGATACCGCCACGCTCTTCACGGGCTTTATCCAGCACTTTGTAGAGGTTATGCAGCTCTTCAATGTGTTTAACCAACGGTGCGTACTGCTCACGCAGCTCCTGGTCGCCCTGCAGCATGTGCCAGACCTTAGTGTAGGTCAGACGTGCGTGGGAACTCATGACCGCTTCGTAGAATTTAAAGCCGGTTAAACGGCCTTTCGACGAAATGGTCATTTCACAGACCATACACAACCTGTCCACCTGCGGGTTGAGTGAACACAATCCGTTAGACAGCACTTCCGGCAGCATCGGAACAACCTGCGACGGGAAGTAAACGGATGTGCCACGGCTACGAGCTTCCTGGTCCAGCGGAGTCGGCTGGCGAACGTAATAGCTTACGTCAGCAATCGCCACCCATAAACGCCAACCACCGCCGCGTTTCTTCTCGCAATAAACCGCATCGTCGAAGTCGCGCGCATCTTCGCCATCGATAGTCACCAGCGGCAGATCGCGCAGATCGACACGTCCTACTTTCGCCTCTTCCGGCACTTCTTCTTTCAGTCCGGCGACCTGTTTCTCAACCGCCTGAGGCCAGATATATGGGATTTCATGAGTACGCAGGGCCATATCAACGGCCATGCTGGTTCCCATGTTGTCACCCAGCACTTCAACAATTTTACCCACCGCTTTGGTGCGGCGAGTCGGGCGCTGGGTCAGCTCAACCACGACCACAAAACCCATACGAGCGCCCATTACCTCTTCCGGCGGGATCAGGATATCGAAGCTCAGGCGGCTGTCGTCTGGGACGACAAACCCAACACCAGCATCGGTGAAGTAGCGGCCGACAATCTGGCTGGTTTTCGGCACCAGTACGCGCACAATACGCGCTTCGCGGCGACCTTTACGGTCCGCGCCCAACGGCTGCGCCAGCACCTGATCGCCATGAATGCAGGTTTTCATCTGCTCGCTGGACAGATACAGGTCATCTTTGCGGCCTTCAACGCGCAGAAAGCCGTAGCCATCACGGTGGCCAATAACGGTACCTTTCAGCAGGTCGAGACGCTCCGGCAGCGCATAGCATTGACGACGGGTGAAGACCAGTTGTCCGTCACGCTCCATCGCGCGCAGGCGACGACGCAGCGCTTCTTGCTGCTCTTCACCTTCAATATTGAGTTCAGCGGCCAGCTCATCGCGGTTGGCCGGCTTTTCACGTTTAGTTAAATGTTCGAGGATAAATTCCCGGCTCGGGATAGGATTCGCGTATTTTTCTGCTTCGCGTTCCTGGAAAGGATCTTGTGACATGTCGGTTCCTCCGTCATCATCGCTGCTGGCGGGAGTCGTTACTCCACCAGCAATAATTTATAAAGCGGTTGATTCTTTTCAACCAAATCAGCAAGTGTGTAGTTGTCCAGTTCCGTGAGAAAACTTTGCACTGCTTTAGAAAGCGCCTGTTTGAGTCTACAGGCTGGGGTAATATGGCAAAATTCGCTGCTACAGTTGACCAACGATAAGGGTTCCAGCTCGCGAACCACATCACCAATACCAATATCCTTAGCGGGTTTACCCAGGCGGATACCGCCATTTTTTCCTCGAATAGCAGTAACAAAGCCCGCCCGGCTAAGTTGATTGATTATTTTGACCATATGATTACGGGACACGCCGTAGACTTCTGTCACCTCAGAAATACTGGTCATACGTCCTTCGGGAAGTGACGCCATGTAGATTAGCGCACGTAATCCGTAATCGGTGAAACTTGTTAACTGCACATCAACCTCAGGAAAAGGGATAAAACGGATAAACCTGGTAGTATTAATTACATTGATGATAAACCAGCCACCAGCCAGGTCGCTAATTTATTTCAGTTCGGGAAGGAAAAAAGCGAGGAACTTACGTGATTTTAAGCCGGATTCTGATGCAAAGCACCTTATCCGGCCTAAATTAGTGCAAGCGCAGCGCCGTTTGACGCTACGCTATAACCAGAATTATGCGTCGAACGGGTCGCGCAGGATCATGGTTTCAGTACGGTCTGGGCCAGTTGAGATAATATCAATCGGCACACCGGTCAGTTCTTCAATACGCTTGATGTAGTTCAGCGCTGCCTGCGGCAGACCGCTACGTTCCTTCACGCCGAAGGTGGATTCAGACCAACCCGGCATGGTTTCGTAAATCGGCTCGATACCTTTCCAGTCGTCAGCTGCCAGCGGAGTAGTCGTTACTTCGCGGCCATCCGGCATACGGTAAGCAACACAGATTTTCACCTCTTTCAAACCGTCCAGTACGTCCAGTTTGGTCAGGCAGAAGCCAGACAGGGAGTTAATCTGTACTGCACGGCGTACAGCAACGGAATCCAGCCAACCGGTACGACGACGACGACCGGTGGTCGCGCCATACTCGTTACCTTGTTTGCACAGGAACTCGCCAACGTCATCAAACAGCTCTGTCGGGAACGGACCCGCACCTACACGAGTAGAGTAAGCTTTGATGATACCCAGAACGTAGTCCACATAACGTGGACCCAGGCCGGAGCCGGTTGCCACGCCACCTGCGGTGGTGTTGGAGGACGTTACGTACGGATAGGTACCGTGGTCGATATCCAGCAGCGTACCCTGCGCACCTTCAAACATGACGAAATCGCCACGCTTACGCGCCTGGTCCAGCAGATCGGAAACATCAACAACCATTGAGGTCAGGATGTCGGCGATAGCCATCACATCATCCAGCACTTTCTGGTAGTCAACTGCTTCAACTTTATAGAAATTCACCAGCTGGAAGTTGTGATATTCCATCACTTCTTTCAGTTTTTCAGCGAAAGTTGCTTTATCAAACAGATCGCCAACACGCAGACCGCGACGAGCTACTTTGTCTTCATAAGCTGGACCGATACCACGACCGGTAGTACCGATCGCTTTCTCGCCACGCGCTTTCTCACGAGCGTTATCCAACGCAACGTGATAATCAAGGATCAGCGGACAAGCTTCAGACAGCAGCAGGCGCTCGCGAACCGGGATACCACGATCTTCCAGTCCTTTCATTTCTTTCATCAGCGCGGACGGAGACAGAACAACACCGTTACCGATGATGCTGATTACGTTTTCGCGAAGAATGCCTGATGGAATAAGATGGAGGACGGTTTTTTCACCGTTGATTACGAGAGTATGGCCTGCGTTGTGACCACCCTGGTAGCGCACAACATATTTAGCCCGTTCAGTCAGAAGATCGACGATCTTCCCTTTACCTTCGTCACCCCATTGGGTGCCCAGTACGACGACGTTGTTACCCATTTTTCAAAATCACCGTTTGCTTAAAAATGGATTCTACCACCGCTTTTTCAGATATACAGCACTTTTTGCATGCGAAAATCCGCAAATTAGTCTACTTATTGATCAGCCAATCGTTTTCCTCAACATGTAGTAGACCACAACGCCCGCAACCACAAGACCTCCACCAAAACGACGCAAAATATTTTCGGGAAGTTGCGCCATTGCGGAGATCATTTTCTTCCATGCGCTGGGATAAAGCATCGGACCCAGCCCTTCCAGCACCAAAACCAGCGCGAGCGCCAGCAAAATTGTTGAATTCATCCATCGCCCTTATATAAAAAGAAAACCACCGCATCCCTGGAGATGCCGGTGGTTTTGCTGCTTTAAAACCGCTGGAACGCGATTAGCGTGTCGCGGTATTTGGTGTCTTCATGTAGCGGAAGAAATCGCTGTCCGGGCTCATGACCATCACGTCCTGATTCCCTTCAAAGCTCTTCTCGTAAGCACGCAGGCTACGGATGAAGGCGTAGAAGTCAGGATCCTGACTGAACGCATCGGCAAACAGCTTAGCGGCTTCTGCATCGCCTTCACCGCGCATAATACGGCCCTGACGCTCAGATTCTGCCAGCGTTTTAGTGACTTCATAGTCAGCCGTTGCACGCAGTTTTTCCGCCTCTTCCTGGCCTTGTGAACGATGGCGACGCGCTACCGCTTCACGCTCAGCGCGCATACGGTTGTAGATAGCCTCGGACACTTCAGCAGGCAGGTTGATTTGCTTAATACGCACGTCAACCACTTCGATGCCCAATGCCGCCATACTGTTCGGATTGATGACCGGTACTTTACCGTTCGTTTCAGCCTGAACACGTTCAGCCGCTTCGGCAATCGCGCTATCTGCTGCCGGAGTCGCCACTTCATCTTCCGTGCCAGCAGAACCGGAGTTCAGCGCGTCACGCACTTCCAGGGTCAGACGACCGCGGGAATCGGTAACGATGTCCTTCACGTCCAGACGACCAATTTCAGAACGCAGACGGTCAGAGAACTTACGTTTCAGCAGGACTTCCGCCTGAGAAACATCGCCACCGCCCGTTGCCAGGTAGTAACGGCTAAAGTCACTGATGCGCCACTTGATGTAGGAGTCAACGATCAGGTCTTTCTTCTCTTTGGTAACAAAGCGATCGGCCTGGTTATCCATGGTCTGAATACGCGCATCCAGCATCTTCACAGATTCAATAAACGGAATCTTGAAGTGCAGGCCTGGTGCAACGACCAGCGGCTTGTTTTCATCGTCACGCAGAACTTTACCAAAGCGCAGAGTAATACCGCGCTCGCCTTCTTTGACCACAAAGACAGACATGAACAGAACTACCAGAACGATGATGATAATCGCAATAACTGACTTACGCATCGTTATTCCCCCTGACGCTGGTAGTCGTTACGCTGCGCATTCGCGCGGCGTTGGTCCATAATATCGCCCTGACTGGTGGACGAAGTGTTGCTTGCTCCAGTGCTGGAAGTCGTTGCTGGCGGAAGACGCAGCAGGTTTGAACTGCTGTCAGTCTTTGTTGCTGGCGCACTACCACCTTTCAGCATTTGATCCAGCGGCAGAACCATAAGATTGCTACCTTTATCGTTAACCAGGACTTTGCGGGTATTGCTCAGCACTTTTTCCATGGTTTCGATATACAGACGCTCGCGGGTAATTTGCGGTGCGGCTTTATATTCCGGCAGAATTTTTGCGAAGCGAGCCACTTCACCCTGTGCTTCCAGGATGGTCTGAGTCTTATACGCACGTGCTTCTTCCAGAATACGCTGCGCCTGACCGTTTGCACGCGGCTGAACTTCGTTGGTGTACGCTTCCGCTTCACGGATGTACTGCTGTTCGTTTTCACGTGCTGCGATAGCATCGTCAAACGCGGCTTTTACTTCTTCCGGCGGACGTGCAGCCTGGAAGTTGACGTCCAGCAGGGTGATACCCATGTTGTACGGACGGATCGTTTCTTCCAGTTCACGTTGGGTGTCGCTACGAATAACGGTACGCCCTTCGGTCAGGATACGGTCCATGGTGTATTTACCGATAACCCCACGCAGGGCGCTGTCAGTAGCCTGACGCAGACTGTCATCCGCGCTGGTTACGCTAAACAGGTAACGCTGCGGATCGGTCACGCGGTACTGTACGTTCATTTCGACGCGCACGACGTTTTCGTCAGAAGTCAGCATGACGCCGGATGCGGCAAGTTCACGCACGGCTTCAACGTTGACCGGTGTCACTTCGTCGACAAAGGTCGGTTTCCAGTTCAGACCCGGTTCAACCAAATGGCTGAATTTACCGAAGCGTGTCACCACGCCGCGTTCCGCTTCTTTAATGGTATAGAAACCGCTGGCCGCCCAGATAATGACGATAGCGGCCGCTGCGATAGTAAAGACTCGACCGCCCAGTTGCGGACGCGGGCCTTGCGATGAACTACCGCCGCCAGAGCCAGTACCTTTACCGCCACCCAGACCACCGAGCTTTTTACTCAGTTTGCGGAAGATATCGTCCAGATCGGGAGGTCCCTGCTCGCGACCACCTTTGTTTCCATTTCCCTCAGGGTTGCCGCCAGGTTTGCTGCTTCCCCAGGGGTCGCGGTCTTGTCCGTTATTACCGGGCTGATTCCACGCCATTTTTGTGCTCCATATTTGTTATGCGATGCTATACCTGCGTCTTTTGCGCTGCCGTTGCGTTGGCTGCGTCCCTCAACGCCAGTCACATAGTTGACTATGCTCCTGGAGATTTCAGGACTTGCCGCCTTCCTGCCGCACAAAATCCACAAGGTATAGAGGCGAAAAAATCTTCAGGCCATATCCGTCAGATCAGACAACATAGTCTTCCAGTGCCGGTTCTTGTTTACAGAGGCGACGCCAGTCTACGATCGGCATACGAACCTGCAGACCTACGCTGCCGTCCTCCTCCATCCACTCTTTTTCTATTGCCTGAAGTTGATAAAACCGGCTTCTCAAACGCCCTTCCTGCGGCGGCAAACGCAACGTATGCTGCGCCACCTCACCGGAAAGTCGCTCAGTCAAAGCCTGAAAAAGTTGTGGTATACCAATCCCCGTTTGCGCTGATACCCAAACGCGAATGGGTTTATTCTCTTCATCTCTGTCGATACGCGGCTCAAAGTCATCCAACATATCGATTTTATTCATCACCAGCAGAGTCGGGATCTCATGCGCATCGATCTCTTCGAGCACCGTATCGACGGCCTCAATGTTTTCCTGCACACGAAAGTCTGCTGCATCAATAACGTGCAGCAGCAATGTCGCCTGACGTGTTTCCTGCAAGGTGGCCTTAAACGCCGCCACCAGGTCGTGCGGTAAATGACGGATAAACCCAACGGTATCCGCCAGCACTGTCTCACCCACGTCCGCAACGTCTATTCTGCGTAGCGTCGGGTCCAGGGTCGCAAACAGCTGATCCGCTGCGTAGACCTGGGCTTCGGTGATCTGGTTGAACAGGGTGGATTTTCCGGCGTTGGTATATCCCACCAGTGATACGGTTGGGACATCCGCTTTCTTGCGCGACTGTCGCCCCTGCTCACGTTGCTTTTCAACTTTTTCCAGGCGCGACTGTATCTGCAAAATGCGATTACGCAGCAAACGACGGTCGGTTTCGAGCTGGGTTTCACCCGGGCCGCGCAAACCAATCCCGCCCTTTTGCCGTTCAAGGTGAGTCCAGCCACGGACCAGACGCGTAGCCATATGGCGCAACTGCGCCAGCTCAACCTGCAACTTACCCTCATGGGTTCGCGCACGCTGGGCAAAAATATCTAAAATGAGACCAGTCCTGTCGATAACAAGACACTGGCACAACTGTTCCAGGTTACGTTCCTGGGCAGGGCTTAGAGCATGATCAAAAATCACCACCGCAGCGCCAGTCGCTTTTACGGCTTCGGCAATTTCGATTGCCTTACCTTCACCAACAAAATACTTCGGGTGCGGTGCTTTACGGCTCCCGGTAATCACCTGCATTGCTTCGACACCGGCGGAAGAAACCAGAGATTCAAACTCCTGGAGGTCTTCCATATCTTTGTCTTGCGAAAAATAGATGTGTACCAGTACCGCCTGCTCACCGGCATCATAACGGTCAAACAAGCGTCAACCCCTTAATATAAATCAACGGGGAACGCAGGATCGCTGGCTCCCCGTATGTAAAACAGCTAATAACCTTATTCGGTTTCTTCGCTGTCCTGTTGCGCAGATGAACCTTGCGCGTTGCTACCGTGATGGTAGTTGCTGCCTGTGCCGCCGGTGGCATTATTGCTGTGATGAGAAACCGGACGAGACGGGACAACAGTAGAAATCGCGTGCTTATAAACCATCTGGCTGACCGTGTTTTTCAACAGGATCACGAACTGATCAAAAGACTCGATTTGACCTTGCAGCTTAATACCATTCACCAAATAAATAGAAACTGGAACACGTTCCCGACGCAGTGCGTTCAGGAACGGATCTTGTAAAGATTGCCCCTTAGCCATTCTCTCTTTTCCTTATATGCTTATTTGTACTTTGAACCTTTCGATTCTGAAAAATTGCGCACGATACGTTTCAATTGTACACATTCAGTTCGCGATAGCACCAACAACCTGTAATACTTCGTTTCGCGCCTGGTCAGGCTTTTCACTGTCAAGCCAGTGCACCCCTTCCCAACCACGCAACCAGGTTACCTGTCGCTTCGCCAACTGCCTCGTGGCGCAAACACCTCTATAAACCATTTCATCGTATGAAATTTCACCTTCAATGTATGACCACATCTGGCGATACCCTACACAACGAATGGAAGGCAAATCCGTATGCAAATCTCCACGGGCAAAAAGCGCCCGGACTTCTGCTTCAAAACCTGAAGCTAACATCTGATGAAAACGCTGCTCAATTCGCTGATGGAGCAGTTCACGGCTCGCCGGGGCGATTGCAAACTGATGCACCTGATACGGCAAAGCATCTCCTGACGTTTGCGTCAGCTCCGTTAAAGTTTTACCCGAAATGAAAAAAACTTCCAGTGCCCGGGAAAGTCTTTGCGGATCATTTGGATGAATACGCGCCGCAGCCACGGGATCGATGTCCTGAAGCTGTCGGTGTAACGCGTCCCAACCCTGCTCTGCCGCCTGCTGCTCAATTCTGGCCCTGACTTCCGGGTCCGCCGACGGTAACGGCGACAGTCCTTCAAGCAAGGCTTTGAAATATAACATTGTGCCGCCCACCAGCAACGGGATACGGTCCGCGGCGGTGATGTCGGCCATCTCGACTAACGCATCGCGACGAAAATCCGCTGCGGAGTACGCCTGCGATGGATCGCGGATATCCAGCAATCGGTGCGGTGCGGCCTGTAATTCATCTGCATCAGGCTTGGCTGTACCGATATCCATCCCCTTGTAAATAAGGGCGGAATCAACGCTTATCAACTCTATGGGCAAAACTTTACGCAATTCAATTGCTAATGCCGTTTTACCGGAGGCCGTTGGCCCCATCAAAAAAATCGCCTTTGGCAGGCTCGCCTTACGGGTATCACTCATGTTTCAGGGCATTCATTACCGAATGTAAATCAACAGGTTGTAACAGACCACCCGGCGGTGCCTTCACGAGTTGCGGGCAGAGCCGCTCAACATCCGCTAACAGCGTAATCGCCTGTGCCATGCTCCACTGTGGATGCTCGCTCATCAGGTTACGTGCGATCCACTGTGCAATATTGCCCGGCTCGAATACGGATTGCTGCGCCAGGTAGCCTATCAGTTCAGGAATCAAGATTTGTAAATTTTGTTGGCGTAAGGGTAAAGGCACAGCCCGGATGGTCACATGCTGCGCATCCAGCTGAAATTCAATGCCCAACTCAGCCAGTTGGCTCTGTCCTTTTTGCAGTGCCGCTTTTTCATCGGCGGTCACTTTTAGACGTAAAGGGATCAATAACGGTTGAGCACAAACCGCTCCCTGACCCGGCGTTAACTGCGCCTGACGCAGCCAACGCTCAGCCACCGGTAATGCCAGCAACTGAATATGACCATCGCATTCGAGTAACGCGCAGTCTGCACCAACAATCGTTAGCACCCGGCCAAAGCCCTGACTGCTGCCAGTCAGAGGCGTCGATAGCGTTTCAGAGACCGGCGTTTTCCGCGTTGGAGCCGGCGTCTGCATCAGTTGCTGATAGATTTCGCCCTGCTGCTTTTGGTATCCGGGTTGAGCATGAGGCCAACTGGCTCCCGCCTGACGGCCACCGCCACTACTACTGCCACCGCTACTGCCACTTCCAGCACCAGCGGATGCTGAGTACCGCGGTGTCGCAGGTTCACGCGCGGGAGCAGGCTCGGCAAAATGGTTGCGTCCAGCAGCTACGCGGTTTTCCGGGATGTGCCTTGGGGCGGGTTCGTCGTTATCAGCCAACGGCAGCGGCGTTTCAAGCTGCTGTTGCAGGACGCTCAACACGCCCTGGTAAATAAAATCGTGCACCAGGCGGGATTGATGGAAACGGACCTCATGTTTAGCTGGGTGTACGTTGACATCCACTTGATGCGGATCGATTTCCAGATACAGCACAAATGCGGGCTGTTGATCGGCTCCCAGCTTATCTTCACAAGCCTGGCGGATAGCATGGTTGATCAGCCGGTCACGCATCATCCGACCATTCACATAGCAGTACTGGATTTCTGCCAGTGCTGCCGTTGTGTGGTTAGGATCGGCCACCCAGCCACGCAATGTTAAATCGCCATGCTGCCATTCGATCGCCAGCGCATGCTCCAGAAATGGCGTGCCGCAAATCGCACCCAGTCGGCGCTCTTTCTGCCCATCCGCGGCCACTGCCCGGTACTGTCGCACCACTTTGCCGTTGTGCGACAAATTTATCGTCACATCAAAACGTGCCAGCGCAATGCGGCGAATAATCTCGTCGATATGATTAAATTCGGTTTTCTCGGTGCGCATAAATTTGCGCCGCGCCGGGGTGTTGTAGAACAGATCTAGCACCTCCAGCGTGGTTCCCACCGGATGCGCAGCGGGTTTAACTGTGACATCCATGTCACGCCCTTCGGCATACGCCTGCCAGGCTTCGGGTTGTTCTTGCGTACGCGACGTCAGGGTTAAGCGAGACACGGAGCTGATACTGGCCAGCGCTTCACCGCGAAATCCGAGGCTCACGATGGCTTCAAGATCGTCAAGCGAGGCTATTTTACTGGTGGCATGACGCGCCAACGCCAACGCCAGCTCGTCTTTTTTAATCCCACAGCCGTTGTCACGAATACGGATAAGCTTCGCGCCGCCGCGTTCAATATCGATATCAATGCGCGTCGCACCGGCATCAATGCTGTTTTCCACCAGCTCTTTCACCACTGACGCAGGCCGCTCTACCACCTCGCCTGCGGCAATCTGGTTCGCCAGCTGTGGCGGTAGAACCTGAATCGGCATGGCTAATCCTTAATTTGTTAACGTGTTACCCGGCGATATGGCGCTGGCGGTTTGCGCCGGTGCGCCCTGCGGCCCGGTTTGCATCGGGTGCGCCTGGAAATAGTTACGCAATCCTTTGTAAATCGCCTCAGCCAGCTGCTGCTGGTAATCATCGCTCGCCAGCAGACGTTCTTCGCTGTTGTTACTGATAAAGCCGGTTTCAACCAGCACTGACGGGATATCAGGCGAACGCAGTACGCCGAGGCTAGCGTGTTCTGGACGACGCTTATGCATCGAACCAATACGTTCTAACTGGCCGATCATGCTGGTCGCCACATCATACCCGACGCGCTGCGAATGACCGAACTGCAGATCCAGTACAGCCTGGCTGAGATAAGGATCGGACTGGCTGTTTGCCAGCACATCGCCCGCGCCGCCCAACAGCTCCGATTGCTTCTCGTGCTGTTCCAGCCAGCCGGCCATCTCACTGTTCGCCCGACGGTTTGACAGCACCCAAACGGAAGCACCTGTGGCATCACGGTTTGGTGCGGCATCCGCGTGAATAGAAACCAGGAAATTGGCGTTTTGTTTACGCGCGACGTCTGAACGCCCCATCACCGAGATAAAGTAATCACCATCACGAGTGAGGACGCCTTTAAACATCGGGTCATCATTGAGCAAACTGCGCAGCTTGCGCGCCACGGCAATCGTGACGTTTTTCTCACGCGTGCCGCCAGGACCAATAGCGCCAGGATCCTGTCCACCGTGTCCGGCATCAATGGCAATCACCACTTTATCGCCGTTGCTGGAACTGGCGCGCGCTGCAGGGCGCGTAGAGGTATTGCTGTTAGTCACAGCCGTAGTGCGATCGTTTTCCGCTTTAAATGGATTGCGCGCTGGCTCGACAGGACGTAGGGCAACAATCGGCGCTTCAACACGCTTTGCAACCACGGGAGGTGGAGGCGGCGGCGGTGGCGCATCAGCGTTGATGGTAAACACGACGGTATAATTGCCGCCGTTCTGGCGTTTTACTGCTTCGGCTTTACCGTTCTCGGTTAAATCCACCACCAGTCGCAGAGACTGCGCATCTTTTGGCGTGCCGGAACGGATAGATTTCACCAGATTATTGCCGCTAAACAGCAGCGGTAATCCCTGAATCACTCCGGTTTGTTTAATATCCAGCGCGACGGTTCGTTTCCCGTCCTGCGAAACGGCATATTCAGGATCGCCAATAAAGCTCAGCGTAATCCGCGCCTGTTGATCGCCATTAGATACCTGAAGATCGGAGAGGCTGGCGGCCCCTGCCTGCGCGCACAGCAGGACCAGGGTTGCCATCAGCCAGTTTCTGATGCGATAAATCATCCCGCCACCCTTAAGGTTAATCGGCTAAACGCGCCAGCAATAAATCACCCGATGAGGAGACTGCGCTTACGCGCGCCTCTCGACCTTGCGCCTGATATTCAATGTGTATTTCGACGTCCGGGTCTGGCAGTACACCTTTACCTTGTTGCGGCCATTCCACCAGGCAGATGGCATCATTGGCAAAATAATCGCGGATCCCCATAAATTCCAGCTCCTCTGGGTCCGCAAGTCGGTATAAATCGAAGTGATATACCATTATGTTATCGAGTGAATAGGGTTCAACCAGCGTGTAGGTGGGGCTTTTTACATTACCTTTATGACCTAATGCCTGCAGAAATCCCCGGCTGAAGGTGGTTTTACCCGCCCCCAGGTCGCCGTACAAATATATAACCGTCGCGCCGTCACAGGCTTTGGCTACCCGCAGTCCCAGGTCTAAAGTCGCCTGCTCATCAGGTAGTGGAATTACTCGATTCATCATGATAAACGTCAATCACATCAGGGTTAACAATACGCTGTAGCGTGGTAAAGAGATCTGTCGCCAGCATGCCGCGCGTACCAAAACGCGCCGCCAGCACATCCGCCGCCGCTCCGTGCGCAACACATCCCGCACATGCTGCATCATACGGGGTAAGCTTCTGTCCGAGCAATGCGCCAATAATACCGGAAAGTACATCCCCCATTCCGCCGCTGGCCATCCCGGCATTGCCGGTATCAATAATACCCAACTCCGCCTGTTCAGCAGCAACAACCGTACCCGCGCCTTTCAGCACCACAACGCCTCCGTACCGTTTTACCAGACGTTGTGCACAAAGTAAGCGATCGTCTTCAATTTCTGCAATGGAACAACCCAGCAGTCGCGCGGCTTCACCTGGATGCGGCGTGATCACGCGATTGTGACGTTTATCGGGGTTGATTGCCAGCAGGTTCAGCGCATCCGCATCCCAAAGCATCGGTTTGCGAAAATTCTCCACTTTTTGCAGCGCTTTTTTGCCCCACTCCTGCTGACCAAGCCCGGGGCCTATCACCACTACATCCGCCCACGCCAGGCTCTCTTCCAGCGTCTGCGGCGTCAGCGTATCGACCATCAGTTCCGGTCTGGCTGTCAAAATAGGCGCAATGTTTTCACTGCGCGTCAGCACTTTGACCAGCCCGGCGCCTGCACGCAGCGCGGCTTCCCCGGCCATGCGTATTGCGCCTGCCGTTCCGTGGTCACCGCCGATAATCACCAGCCGACCGTGGGAGCCCTTGTGCGAGGTGGGTCGACGCGGCGTTAGCCAGTGCGCAAGCTGTTGAGCATCAAAACGTTGAATTGGCGCATTCTGCCCCGCCAGCCAGTCGTCCAGCCCAAGTGCGTTAACATGCAGACGCCCGGTGACATCGCGCGCTTTACCGGTGAGCAGGCCTGGCTTGAGTGCAATAAAGGTAATGGTATGCGCTGCGTTGATGACCGCGCCCGGCGTCGCTCCCGTCTGCGCCAGCAGGCCGGAGGGAATATCTATCGCCACGGTGGGGGCTGGGTGAGAATTGGCACGTTCAATCAATACTGACAGAGACTCACGCGGTGCGTGTTTTAAGCCAGTGCCTGTCAGCGCGTCGATTATCACGTCCACGTTATCTGGCCAATTGATATCAACCGCGTGAATGACGCCACCCGCGTTAAGCCAGGCATCACGCGCATGCTGCGCCTCCTCGGGGAGCGGTTTGTCACTCTCCTGTGCCAGCAACGTGACTTCAAGACCCAACGCTTTGGCAAGTCTTGCTACTACGTAACCATCGCCGCCGTTGTTGCCATGACCACATAGCACCAGCCAGTGCCGGGCGTTCGGATAAGCCTCACGAGTGATCTGAAACGCCGCCTCTCCCGCCCGTTGCATCAGTTCGTACAACGTCAGCCCTAAACTGTCTGCCGCCTCTCGCTCCATCCGCCTGATGTCATCGGCGTGCCAGATGGAGTGTGGTATACTTGCGGGGTTTTTCTTCATTGTATGGTCCGTCATGTCAGAGCCCCTCGATCTCAATCAGTTAGCGCAAAATATTAAGCAGTGGGGGCTGGAGCTTGGCTTTCAGCAGGTCGGTATTGCCGATACCGACCTCAGCGAAGCGGAGCCCAAACTGCAGGCCTGGCTGGATAAACAATACCACGGCGAGATGGACTGGATGGCCCGTCACGGCATGATGCGCGCCCGACCTCACGAATTATTGCCCGGTACGCTACGTGTCATCAGCGTACGTATGAACTATCTTCCTGCCAATGCGGCCTTCGCCAGCACGTTGAAGAACCCTTCGCTGGGTTACGTCAGCCGTTACGCGCTTGGCCGCGACTACCATAAGCTGCTACGTAACCGCTTAAAAAAGCTGGGGGAGATGATTCAACAGCACTGCGTTTCGCTGAATTTTAGACCTTTTGTCGATTCTGCGCCCATTCTTGAGCGTCCGTTAGCGGAAAAAGCCGGGCTTGGCTGGACAGGTAAGCACTCACTTATCCTCAATCGCGAAGCCGGTTCATTTTTCTTCCTCGGGGAATTACTGATCGATTTACCCTTACCGGTCGACCAACCAGCAGAAGAAGGATGCGGGAAATGCGTCGCCTGCATGACCATCTGTCCCACCGGGGCCATCGTTGAACCCTACACGGTGGATGCGCGCCGCTGTATCTCTTATCTCACTATCGAACTGGAAGGCGCGATCCCGGAAGAATTTCGTCCCTTGATGGGGAATCGAATTTACGGCTGCGATGATTGCCAGCTTATTTGCCCGTGGAACCGCTATTCACAGTTGACGACAGAGGATGACTTCAACCCGCGCAAGCAGCTTCATGCTCCGGAGTTAATAGAGCTGTTTAGCTGGAGCGAAGCGTGGTTTTTAAAAGTCACGGAGGGGTCTGCCATTCGTCGTATTGGCCACCTGCGCTGGTTGCGAAATATCGCCGTTGCGTTGGGTAATGCTCCCTGGAATGAAGCCATTCTTCGCGCACTGGAAAGTCGCAGAGGTGAGCACCCACTTCTCGACGAACACATAGAGTGGGCGGTTGCTCAACAAATCGAGAAGCGAAATGCCTGCGTAGTTGAGGTGCAGCTACCGCAGAAACAACGTTTGGTCAGGGTCATTGAAAAGGGTCTGCCGCGCGACGCTTAAGTCATCCACAGCTTGTGTATAAAAATAAAAACACATTGATATTCAAGAGGGAAAAAATCGTCAAGTGATCGCATTAACAATTTGAAATGATAATTAAACCAGTAATTTCAAATAGTTAAAATGATACTATTCACCCAGCGAAGTTTTTTGCATTCCAGGAATAATACCCGAACCTGTGGATAAGTCTGTTTACAAGAGTATGTCAATGACGAAACAAAACGTCCCCAACGTGATTATTCGTTGTGGATATTTTTATTGGGGTAAGAATTTGGAGCGGGAAACGAGACTCGAACTCGCGACCCCGACCTTGGCAAGGTCGTGCTCTACCAACTGAGCTATTCCCGCTTGGGTGTGTCTGTGCTTAACAAGCACTTTCAAATTTTGGAGCGGGAAACGAGACTCGAACTCGCGACCCCGACCTTGGCAAGGTCGTGCTCTACCAACTGAGCTATTCCCGCATAATCTTCGTCTTTCGAACCGCTACTGCGTTGGCTGCCTTCATTCGCCTGAGTCACTTACTTCAGTAAGCTCCAAAGGACTCATTCAGTTGCCGCCTTGTCGCAATTCGAAATCCTGCGATTGGTGGTCTGTGCTTTATAAGCATTTTCAAATTTTGGAGCGGGAAACGAGACTCGAACTCGCGACCCCGACCTTGGCAAGGTCGTGCTCTACCAACTGAGCTAT
>NZ_JAOWGW010000043.1:0-1403 GCF_030332945.1 Citrobacter sp. Cpo037 | reverse complement strand
CGTGAAGAAGTGGCAGATCCCGCGATTCATCAACACGGATAAAGCGCCCGCCTATGGTCGCGCGCTTGCTCTGCTCAAACGCGAAGGCCGGTGCCAGTCTGACGTTGAACACCGACAGATTAAGTACCGGAACAACGTGATTGAATGCGATCATGGCAAACTGAAACGGATAATCGGCGCCACGCTGGGATTTAAATCCATGAAGACGGCTTACGCCACCATCAAAGGTATTGAGGTGATGCGTGCACTACGCAAAGGCCAGGCCTCAGCATTTTATTATGGTGATCCCCTGGGCGAAATGCGCCTGGTAAGCAGAGTTTTTGAAATGTAAGGCCTTTGAATAAGACAAAAGGCTGCCTCATCGCTAACTTTGCAACAGTGCCCCTAATCGTGTTCAGCAGAATAGCCGGAGGAAGTTTCCTACTGTCGATAAGAAAGGATTGGCACAGGGAGTGTGAATATCGAAACACCATCACAGAATAATGCCAGATAGAAATGCGATAGTAGGGTTGGATATTTAAATAAGGAGCATCCCGACTTAAAATGAATATGACTGCGTAACCAGGCGCAATAAAAAAAGCGAAAGAATCGCTTTTATTCTGGTTGTTTTTTCGAAGAGTGACCGTTTTCTGAGATGACAAGAAATAAGGAAGTCCTATGATCGCTAGCGGAATAGTTCAAAAACTGAATGCGCAAATGAATCAGGAGTTTTATACCTCAAATTTGTATCTTCAGCTCAGCCAGAGGTGCAGCGAGAATAGCCTTAATGGCACCGCACTATTTTTGCGTCATCAGGCGCAAAATACGGTGACGCAAATGATGCGCATGTACGAATACATCAAACAGAGCGGCGCCACGCCGGTGTTACAGGAGCAACACGCCCGGTGCGGTGAATTTTCCACGCTGGAAGATCTGTTTGAGCAGACGGTAAGCGATTACCAGAAGCGCATTAATGCGCTGACCTCTTTGACGGAAGACGCCCAGGCAGCAAACGATAAGTCAGCGATTAACTTCCTGAAGCGATACAGAAAAGAGGAAATCGTGGACGGGACGCTGTTGCAAATCATTCTGGATGAAGTCCGCAGCGCTAAAAAAGCGGGCATCAACATGCAGCAAACCGACCACTATCTGGTTGGCGTGATCGATCGCTATCACTAAATCAATTTCGCAGTACGAGGAGGTTTTACGCCTCCTCAGAAAATCTGTTTTACATCAGAAACAGAGGTTTATGCCAGTGAACATTTGATACCCAACACGTCATAGTGATTTTTTAACTTAGCGTTTTTATATCGTGCCAAAAATGTCTCTGCTTGTGTCTTTATATTAAGGAAGGTGCGAATAAGCAGGTCATTTCTTCCCAAGCTGACTCGCTGATTAAAATTTCGCGGATCTGGGCCGATTTT
>NZ_JAOWGW010000042.1:0-34810 GCF_030332945.1 Citrobacter sp. Cpo037 | reverse complement strand
TTCTTTAAGGTAAGGAGGTGATCCAACCGCAGGTTCCCCTACGGTTACCTTGTTACGACTTCACCCCAGTCATGAATCACAAAGTGGTAAGCGCCCTCCCGAAGGTTAAGCTACCTACTTCTTTTGCAACCCACTCCCATGGTGTGACGGGCGGTGTGTACAAGGCCCGGGAACGTATTCACCGTGGCATTCTGATCCACGATTACTAGCGATTCCGACTTCATGGAGTCGAGTTGCAGACTCCAATCCGGACTACGACATACTTTATGAGGTCCGCTTGCTCTCGCGAGGTCGCTTCTCTTTGTATATGCCATTGTAGCACGTGTGTAGCCCTACTCGTAAGGGCCATGATGACTTGACGTCATCCCCACCTTCCTCCAGTTTATCACTGGCAGTCTCCTTTGAGTTCCCGGCCTAACCGCTGGCAACAAAGGATAAGGGTTGCGCTCGTTGCGGGACTTAACCCAACATTTCACAACACGAGCTGACGACAGCCATGCAGCACCTGTCTCAGAGTTCCCGAAGGCACCAAAGCATCTCTGCTAAGTTCTCTGGATGTCAAGAGTAGGTAAGGTTCTTCGCGTTGCATCGAATTAAACCACATGCTCCACCGCTTGTGCGGGCCCCCGTCAATTCATTTGAGTTTTAACCTTGCGGCCGTACTCCCCAGGCGGTCGACTTAACGCGTTAGCTCCGGAAGCCACGCCTCAAGGGCACAACCTCCAAGTCGACATCGTTTACGGCGTGGACTACCAGGGTATCTAATCCTGTTTGCTCCCCACGCTTTCGCACCTGAGCGTCAGTCTTTGTCCAGGGGGCCGCCTTCGCCACCGGTATTCCTCCAGATCTCTACGCATTTCACCGCTACACCTGGAATTCTACCCCCCTCTACAAGACTCTAGCCTGCCAGTTTCGGATGCAGTTCCCAGGTTGAGCCCGGGGATTTCACATCCGACTTGACAGACCGCCTGCGTGCGCTTTACGCCCAGTAATTCCGATTAACGCTTGCACCCTCCGTATTACCGCGGCTGCTGGCACGGAGTTAGCCGGTGCTTCTTCTGCGAGTAACGTCAATTGCTGCGGTTATTAACCACAACACCTTCCTCCTCGCTGAAAGTACTTTACAACCCGAAGGCCTTCTTCATACACGCGGCATGGCTGCATCAGGCTTGCGCCCATTGTGCAATATTCCCCACTGCTGCCTCCCGTAGGAGTCTGGACCGTGTCTCAGTTCCAGTGTGGCTGGTCATCCTCTCAGACCAGCTAGGGATCGTCGCCTAGGTGAGCCGTTACCCCACCTACTAGCTAATCCCATCTGGGCACATCCGATGGCAAGAGGCCCGAAGGTCCCCCTCTTTGGTCTTGCGACGTTATGCGGTATTAGCTACCGTTTCCAGTAGTTATCCCCCTCCATCGGGCAGTTTCCCAGACATTACTCACCCGTCCGCCACTCGTCACCCAAGGAGCAAGCTCCTCTGTGCTACCGTTCGACTTGCATGTGTTAGGCCTGCCGCCAGCGTTCAATCTGAGCCATGATCAAACTCTTCAATTTAAAAGTTTGATGCTCAATGAATTAAACTTCGTAATGAATTACGTGTTCACTCGTTGAGACTTGGTATTCATTTTTCGTCTTGCGACGTTAAGAATCCGTATCTTCGAGTGCCCACACAGATTGTCTGATAAATTGTTAAAGAGCAGTTGCGACGCGCTTTAGCGCTCTGTCGCGAGGTGGCGTATATTACGCTTTCCTCTTTCAGAGTCAACCCTCATTTTCAGGTTTTTCTCTTCAACCGAACCGGCTGTTTGTGTGAAGTGATTCACATCCGCCGTGTCGATGGAGGCGCATTATAGGGAGTTTCCTGCGGCCCGCAACCCTTAAATGACAGAAAAATGACTGACTGCTGCATTCCACAGCGAAACCCCGCCTTATACCCATTTACACACAGAGTTATCCACAAACCACACGATCGTTTCTACGATCCTCTCGTTATATCAGCCTCCTTCAACAGAAAAAGAAGAGGTCAAAATCGAAAATTAAAAATTCGCGAGCGTTGCGCAAACGTTTTCGTTACAATGCCCCCGCAAAACAAGGATGCCCCGTAAGGGGCGTTAGCTGAGTTTTTAGCCAAGAATTCACCTAACGCTCTCTGTAATAGTCAAATCCAGGGGATTTACCATGCAACAACGTCGTCCAGTCCGCCGCGCTCTGCTCAGTGTTTCTGACAAGGCCGGTATCATCGAATTCGCTCAGGCACTTTCCGCACGTGGTGTGGAGCTGCTGTCTACAGGTGGCACTGCGCGCCTGTTAGCGGAGAAAGGTCTGCCAGTGACCGAAGTTTCCGATTACACCGGCTTCCCGGAAATGATGGATGGACGCGTGAAGACCCTGCATCCGAAAGTCCACGGCGGCATTCTTGGTCGTCGCGGTCAGGATGACGGAATTATGGAACAGCACGGTATCGCCCCTATCGATATGGTGGTTGTAAACCTGTATCCATTCGCCGAGACCGTCGCCCGTGAAGGCTGCTCGCTGGAAGATGCGGTAGAGAACATTGATATCGGCGGCCCGACCATGGTGCGTTCCGCTGCCAAGAACCATAAAGACGTAGCGATCGTTGTGAAGAGCAGCGACTACGACGCCATTATTAAAGAGATGGATGCCAACGAAGGCTCCCTGACTCTGGAAACCCGCTTTGACCTCGCGATTAAAGCCTTCGAACACACCGCCGCCTACGACAGCATGATTGCCAACTACTTCGGCAGCATGGTTCCGGCTTACCACGGTGAGAGCAAAGAGGCCGCCGGGCGTTTCCCGCGTACGCTGAACCTGAACTTTATTAAGAAGCAGGATATGCGCTACGGCGAGAACAGCCACCAGCAGGCTGCCTTCTATATAGAAGAGAATGTTAAAGAAGCGTCCGTTGCCACCGCACAGCAGGTACAGGGCAAAGCGCTTTCCTACAACAACATCGCAGATACCGACGCGGCGCTGGAGTGCGTGAAAGAGTTCAGCGAGCCAGCCTGTGTGATCGTTAAGCACGCTAACCCGTGCGGCGTGGCGGTAAGTACCTCTATTCTCGACGCTTACGACCGCGCCTATAAAACCGACCCGACCTCCGCGTTCGGCGGCATCATCGCTTTCAACCGCGAACTGGATGCCGAAACCGCGCAGGCAATTATCTCCCGTCAGTTCGTGGAAGTGATCATCGCCCCGTCCGCAACCGAAGACGCACTGAAAATCACCGCCGCCAAACAGAACGTTCGCGTTCTGACCTGCGGTCAGTGGGCACAACGTGTACCGGGCCTCGACTTCAAACGCGTTAACGGCGGTTTGCTGGTTCAGGACAGGGATCTGGGGATGGTGAGCGAAGGCGAACTGCGCGTGGTGTCCAAACGTCAGCCGACCGAGCAAGAGCTGCGCGATGCACTGTTCTGCTGGAAAGTCGCCAAGTTCGTGAAATCCAACGCCATTGTTTATGCCAAAGAGAACATGACTATCGGCATAGGCGCAGGCCAGATGAGCCGCGTGTACTCCGCAAAAATCGCCGGGATTAAAGCGGCTGACGAAGGTCTGGAAGTGAAAGGCTCTGCAATGGCCTCTGACGCCTTCTTCCCGTTCCGCGATGGTATTGATGCTGCCGCCGCCGTTGGCGTGAGCTGCGTTATCCAGCCCGGTGGTTCTATCCGTGATGACGAAGTCATTGCCGCTGCCGATGAACACGGTATCGCGATGATCTTTACCGACATGCGCCACTTCCGCCATTAATCCACGGAGCAGACGATGAAAGTATTAGTGATTGGCAACGGCGGGCGCGAGCACGCCCTGGCCTGGAAAGCCGCACAGTCCCCGCTGGTTGATACCGTTTTTGTCGCACCGGGTAACGCCGGTACCGCACTGGAGCCCGCGTTGCAGAACGTGGCTATCAGCGTCACCGATATTCCAGCTCTGCTGAGCTTTGCCCAGAACGAGAAAATTGACCTGACCATCGTCGGCCCGGAAGCGCCGCTGGTGATTGGCGTAGTCGATGCGTTCCGCGCCGCTGGCCTGAAGATCTTCGGGCCAACCGAAGGTGCTGCACAGCTGGAAGGCTCCAAAGCCTTCACCAAAGATTTCCTCGCCCGTCACCAGATCCCGACGGCGGAATATCAGAACTTCACTGAGATTGAGCCAGCGTTGGCCTATCTGCGTGAGAAAGGCGCGCCGATCGTCATCAAAGCCGACGGTCTGGCCGCCGGTAAAGGCGTTATCGTGGCGATGACGCTGGAAGAAGCTGAAGCCGCCGTTCATGACATGCTGGCAGGTAACGCTTTTGGCGATGCGGGCCACCGTATCGTTATCGAAGAGTTCCTCGACGGCGAAGAAGCGAGCTTTATCGTAATGGTCGACGGCGAGCACGTGCTGCCGATGGCCACCAGCCAGGACCACAAACGCGTAGGCAACGGCGACACTGGCCCGAACACCGGCGGTATGGGTGCTTACTCACCAGCGCCGGTGGTAACTGATGAAGTGCATCAGCGCACCATGGAACGCATTATTTGGCCAACCGTAAAAGGTATGGCGGCGGAAGGGAATACCTACACCGGTTTCCTGTACGCGGGTCTGATGATCGACAAACAGGGCAATCCGAAGGTTATCGAGTTCAACTGCCGCTTCGGCGATCCGGAAACCCAGCCGATCATGCTACGCATGAAATCGGACCTGGTGGAGCTTTGCCTGGCTGCCTGCGACGGCAAGCTGAATGAGAAAACCTCCGAGTGGGACGAGCGCGCCTCGCTGGGTGTCGTTATTGCTGCCGGAGGTTATCCGGGCAACTACAACACCGGAGATGAGATCCACGGTCTGCCGCTGGAAGAAGTAGAAGACGGAAAAGTGTTCCATGCAGGCACTAAACTCGCCGAAGACGATCGCGTGCTGACCAGCGGCGGTCGCGTGCTGTGCGCCACCGCCCTGGGTCATACTGTGGCTGAAGCGCAAAAACGCGCTTACGCCCTGATGACCGACATCCGCTGGGATGGCAGCTTCAGCCGTAACGACATCGGCTGGCGCGCCATTGAACGCGAGCAACGCTAACGCGAAATTTTCGCCAGCAGCGTTTTACGCGTAATGCCTAACTGACGGGCGGCTTCCGTTTTATTGCCGCCCGTTTTTTCCAGCGCCGCCAGAATCACCTCTTTTTCGACATCCACCAGCGGTTGGATCTCGCCACTGAATTCCGTTTTTATCGGCGTCGCGGCAATCGCCATCGGCAGCTCGCGTTCGGAAATATATTCCCCCGTCAGCAGCACCACCGAGCGCTCAATCGCATTTTCCAGTTCACGAATATTGCCCGGCCAGTCGTAGTGGATCAGCAGATCCATCGCCTGCGGAGTAAAGCCTTTCACCGCTTTACGGTTACGCGCGGCAAAACGCTGGAGAAAATGTTCGGCTAGCAGCGGAATATCTTCCCGGCGCTGGCACAGCGCTGGCATTTCAATGGTGACGACGTTCAGGCGATAATAGAGATCCTGACGAAAGCGCCCGGCGCTGACTTCTTCCGCTAGATCGCGATGCGTAGCGGCGATCAGCCGGACATCAACCGCAATAGTCTGATTGCTACCAACGCGCTGCACTTCTCGCTCCTGGATAGCCCGCAGCAGGCGCACCTGCATCAGCGGTGAAATATCACCGATTTCATCAAGAAATAACGTGCCGCCATCGGCTTCCACAAAGCGCCCTTCCCGCCGTTTATCCGCCCCGGTAAACGCCCCTTTCTCGTGACCAAAAAGTTCGGACTCCAGCAGCGATTCATTAAGCGCCGCGCAGTTGAGCGTCACCAGCTGTTTATCGCGACGGGCGCTGCTGGCATGCAGCGCCCGGGCTACCAACTCTTTCCCCGTACCGGAGTCTCCGTGAATGAGCACCGTGGCATCCGAGGGCGCAACCATCGCGATTTCATTGAGCAACTTCTGCATCGCCGGGCTGCTGCCAATCATGCCAAACTGCGCAGCCGACGCTGATGGCAGTTCAGTGCCCGTTTCCCGCGTATGCGCCAGCGCCTTTTCCAGCGTCTCCTGCAGACGGTCAAAATCCAGCGGCTTGATTAAGTAGTCCAGCGCCCCGGTTTTAAGCGCCTCAACGGCGGTCTCCACGCTGGAGAACGCCGTCATGATCAAGACCGGAATCGCCGGATTCAGCGCTTTAATCTCTTTCAGCGTTGCGATGCCGTCCATCTCCGCCATGCGTACATCACACAGCACTAAATCAAATACGCGTTCGCGCACCTGTTCCAGCGCCGCTCGCCCGCTATAGGCCAGCGCGACCTCATAACCCCAGCCGCGCAGCAGCGCCTGTAAAATGGTGCAGTGGCTGATATCGTCATCTACCACCAGAATATTGATTTTTCCGCGCGTCATCCTTGTTAATCCTGTTGTTTCGCTTTGGTCGGCAGCCAAAGGGTAAAGGTCGCGCCTTTGCCCTCAACGCTTGCCACCTGAATGGTGCCACCGTGCTGTTCGATAATGTTCTGCACTACCGCCAGCCCGAGGCCGGTTCCGTCAGCTTTGGTCGTATAGTAAGGCGTAAAAATGGCCTCCAGCTGTTCCGCCGCAATCCCCTTCCCAGTATCGGTAACCACAATTTTAACGCGATCGCCGCTGCTTTCATTCGCTTCAACCGTGATCGTGCCCTGACGACCAATCGCATGAATGGCGTTCAGATACAGATTCAACAAAACCTGAGTCAGTCGGTCGGGATCGGCCTGGATAGCGGGCAGCGTACAATTGGCCGAAAAGCGGAGCTGGATTTCCCGGCTTGCCGCATCCTGACTCACCAGGTGTAATGAGTGGGTGATAACCTCATTGAGATCCACCTGTTGCAGCGTCAGATGTGCAGGTTTCACCAGCTCCAGCAACTCGCTCACCACCCGATTTAAACGATCCGCCTCTTTCGCCATCACCTGTGCCAGCTCATGCGACTCGCCTCCTGCCGGGGTTCGCTCGGCAAAATACTTCGCTAACCCTTTGATCGATGAAAGCGGGTTACGAATTTCATGTGCCACCCCAGCCGCAAGATGACCGAGCGCTAACAGTTTTTCTTTACGCTTCATCGCATCCTGGAGTTCTTTGTACGAGCGCTGATAGCGCTGATACCAGAAGAACGTCAGCACGGTGGCCAGCAACACAGCCGCCAGCGCAGACAGGACTATCAGTGTGTTACGCCACTCCCTTGCCTGAGTCGCTGTCAGATCGCTGGCATCAAAGGCGATAAATATGGTTTGTGCTGGGGAGATAAGCTGCCCGTCATTGCTGGCACAGCGCGCCATGCCGTGGCGTCCTGGACCATACATCGGCTGAAACTGGCGATAAATTTCCAGTGCTGGCGTTTTTTCGCCATCCCTCGCTGGAATTTCAATATTCCGCCAGCTTTCTTGCTCCCCAGGACTAAGCTGTCGCAGGACATCCGATGAATAGAGCGTTTTACCGACCATCGCGGAATTGCTGTGGGTAATAATGACACCATGCTCATCGACGACAGCAAACCATAGCACGCCAGGCTGTACAGCCATTTCCTCCAGTAGCGTCTGCTGTTGTGCATGATGCATGCGCATCCCCATGCCTACACGCGTACCAGACTCCAGAGCGCGAATGAGCACGCTGCCTTTTTCCAGTAGCGTTTGCCGCGCGGCGCCACTTTCCCGCCCATAGTCCCGAATGGTCATAATCGAAAACCAGCCGACCAAAACCAGGATTGCCGCCAGCAAGAGTCGGCTCAACCACTTTGCCACCGTATCCTTATAAAGACGCATACGCTCTCCCTTCACCCCGCCTGTTCCTTTCATCGTTACAGGTATACAGCAGAAATCATGCCATTTTTTCCCCCTGATAACCCTGCCCTCAGACACAAACAGCTGAAAGTAACGGGTAAAAATGACTCGCTGGCGCGTTCTGGCGAGTCATTTTTACTCGTTTCCCTGCAAAGACGGCGGGTACAACGCCCGCAGGACTGGGATTGCCGCTTTGGCACGGAAGATGCAAAAGGAAATGTAAGCTAACCAACAGGAGAACGAACGATGAAACGGAACAACAAACTGGCACTGATTGCACTTTCTCTTATCGCACTTGGCTCCACCCCAGTACTGGCACAGAATAACTGGGGATATGGTGATGGAATGCAGCAACGGGGTGGTACGCCAATGACCGCTGAGCAGCAGGCTGCTGCACAGAAAATCTATGATGATTATTATTCCCAGACCAGCGCGTTGCGCCAACAGCTGACATCCAAACGTTATGAGTACAATGCACTATTAACGGCCAGCTCGCCGGACACGGCAAAAATTAACGCCGTTGCAAAAGAGATGGAAGCGTTGAATCAGTCTCTGGACGAGCAGCGCGTTAAACGTGATGTCGCAATGGCGCAGGCTGGCGTGCCACGTGGCGCGGGAATGGGCTACGGCGGATGCGGCGGTGGCGGTAACCATCGCGGCGGTGGCCATATGGGAATGGGTCACTGGTAAAAGACTTAATGCCTGATGACGCTATACGGATCAGGCCTGCTGATTTCCCGTATTCAGGTTTTCAGAAAGTTTTGGCTGTAGGCTGCCAGTGACAAAAATCTTCATTGGCGACCAGCAGTAGCTGCGACCCTTCGGGCGCTTCCAGCCATGCCACACTCACCTATACGGATGAATGTCTCTGGCGGCGCTCGATATGGTTTATCGCCCACGATTCCAGGTCTGGCTTCAGCGTTTCACCTTCACAGGTTGTGACTGTGTTATCCGCATGCCAACGTCCCTGACGCAATATCACCCGTCCCTGACGCAGCGCATCGCTGGTCTGGCGAATTTGATCGGCACGATAGCGGTAAAGCGCGATTTGATCGCTGGAAAGCTGCTGCTTTTGCCCGTCGACTTCACGCTGCATGAAGCTCAGTTCACCCCGGTCATCGAAGCGTATACGGACATGTTCAGCCGGTTTACTGTAAACGTTGAGTTCTATCAGAGAGAGCGAATCACCCTGCCAGCGGTATTCACTGGTAGTAGTTTCGCCTTTACGCCACGGACTAAATACCGAGAGCAAGTGAACATCGTCACCGGAGTCTTTACGCCAAATGCGTACCGCCCCCTGATCGCCAACATAGCCGCTGGCCGTGAAAGGAGGAAGCTCAGAATGGCTACCGCAGGCAGACAGTAACAGAACACCTGAAAGCCAAAGCGTATGACGCCAGATGGACAAAAGGGGCGAAACCGCCCCTTCGTTAAAACTGTTCACTGCCACGCGAATTACTTAACCGCGTCTTTCAGTGCTTTACCAGAAACAAATGCCGGTACGTTAGCTGCGGCGATTTTGATTTCTTTACCGGTCTGCGGGTTGCGGCCAGTGCGCTCAGCACGGTGGTTCACTTTGAAGGTACCGAAACCAACCAGTTGTACAGCATCGCCTTCTTTCAGAGACTCAGTAATAGCAGCCAGAGTGGATTCCAGAGCAGCTTTAGCCTGTGTTTTAGACAGTTCTGCTTTGTCTGCAATTACATCAATCAGTTGAGTCTTGTTCATAAGTTATCCTTACAATGTGTTTATCGCTTGCTAAGCATCGAGTGCGACGGAAATGCCAGAAAAGCACTCTCCTGCATACACGCACCGATAGCCACTTTTTTTCGCCCCCCAAATGTAGACCAGACCGGGGGCGGATGGGAAGCCTTCAGGCACGACAAATCAGGCGTTAAATCACGTTTTGTGGTGTCATTGCTGAAAATTTATACCAATATTGCTCTCGCCAGCCTCGCGCAGGTCTGCACGCAGCCCTTTTATCAGCTCAATATCGCGTTCTTCACAGTCGGCTAAAAGTCGGAAAATTTCCCACTGAATATCCCATTCTTGCTCAACGGCAGGGTTCTCTTTGAGCTCTTCATCGGTCATTTCGCGACCAGCCTGAGTCATTTCCAGCATCGCAACCGTCGTAATCGAAGCCTTACTAACTTCGATTGCATGCTCCAGCGTTTCACCGCTAAGACGCGAATGCATCAGTTCGCTTAATGCCACACAAGCATCAATCGCCGGATAAACACCGTACAGATCGTAATCGTCTGCAGAAGGAATGGCCTCTTCAAACTTTTCCAGCTGGCTGTCGAAATTGATTTTCGCGTCTTTAACCGTCAGCGCTTCCCAAATCAGATCCAGAATTCGGCGGTAAATCTGTCCATCGCCAAATTCAGTTTGCTTGCAGAACATGGCGTAGTTTGGGTACATGCGTTCGCACAGACAAGCCATAAACGTGACGTGCTGCCAGCTTTCCAGCTTCTCCAGACGCAGGTGAATCGGATTTTGTAACATGATGAGTTCTCAAATACGGAAATTAGCCGCAGTTTACCCGATATGGGGCATTTTTGCTGCAAGCCGAGTAAAAGCCGGGCGTTCGGATGCCACTGCATCTGCCCAGCGTGTGGGTTCCGGCAAACGATAGCCGTTCATACAGCGTTGAACCCACGCTAGTGCGCTGTCCATACTCACGCGGTGGCCCATAGAAATAAACAACGGGTTACAGCGCGCTTTGCTGCGCCAGACCCATGCCAGTTGTTCGCCTTTATCCAGCAACGGCGCTAGCGCACCAGGTTCAGCAGCGAGCGGTTCAAACTTGCCGCACAATCGTTTTTTCGCCACACCAATCGTTGGCACGTCCACCAGCAGGCCAAAATGGCTGGCCACGCCCAGACGACGCGGGTGAGAAATGCCATGACCGTCAACAAACAGCAGATCTGGCTTGTACGAGAGCAGTTGCCAGGCGGCCATCAGCGCGGGAGTTTCACGAAAGGAGAGAAATCCGGGTATGTAGGGCATGGTGGTGGCGATACGCGCCACCTTGTATTCGACCAGTTCAAGCGTGGGATACTTCAGTAAGACTATTGCGGCTCGCGTCACTTCACCACCCTGCTCAAACCCAACGTCCGCCCCGCCGATCAGATCCGGCGGATCGTTCTTCAGACGATCCTCGCGGATCACTGAAGAAGCCAGTTCAAGCTGCTGCGCGCGTAATGACGCGAGATCCATGATGACTCCTTAGCGGTGGTACTGTTCGGACAACCGATGTACCGCCTCCACAAAGACACCCGCATGTTCTGGCGGGACGTCCTGATGAATGCCGTGGCCCAGGTTAAAGACATGCCCTTCACCCTGACCAAATCCGGCCAGAATTGTCGCCACCTCTTCTTCGATGCGGGCCGGCGGCGCATACAGCATGGACGGATCCATATTGCCCTGTAACGCCACTTTATGACCTACACGACGACGCGCATCGGCAATGTCAGTGGTCCAGTCGAGACCTAACGCATCACAGCCGGTTTCCGCCATCGCTTCCAGCCACTGACCACCGCCTTTGGTAAACAGGGTCACCGGTACGCGACGACCTTCGTTCTCGCGCAGCAGGCCATCGACAATTTTGTGCATGTAGTACAGGGAGAACTGCTGATAGTCGCGACCGGTCAGCACACCACCCCAGGTGTCGAAAATCATCACCGACTGCGCACCCGCTTTGATCTGCGCGTTCAGGTACAGCGTGACGCTCTTCGCCAGCTTATCAAGCAGCAGATGCAGCGCTTTAGGATCGGCGTACATCATCTTTTTAATCACGGTGAAGGCTTTGCTGCTGCCGCCTTCAACCATGTAGGTCGCCAGCGTCCACGGACTACCGGAGAAGCCGATCAGCGGCACTTCGCCTTTCAGTTCACGGCGGATAGTACGCACCGCGTTCATCACGTACCCCAGCCCATCTTCCGGGTCCGGGATCGGCAGTTTGTCGACGTCAGCCTTGCTGGTAATCGGAGAGGTGAAGCGTGGACCTTCTCCTGCTTCAAAATACAGCCCGAGTCCCATCGCATCCGGGATCGTCAGGATATCCGAGAAGAGGATCGCGGCATCAAGTTTATAGCGACGCAGCGGCTGCAGCGTGACTTCGCAGGCCAGCTCGGCATTTTTGCATAGCGCCATAAAATCGCCCGCTTCGGCACGGGTAGCTTTGTATTCCGGTAGATAGCGGCCTGCCTGGCGCATCATCCATACCGGAGTGACATCAACGGGCTGGCGCAGCAGCGCACGCAGATAACGATCGTTCTTCAGTTCGGTCATTTTTGCAGTTCCTTATTGCGTCAGTCCATCAGTGTATCACCACTCGCTCTTTACTCGTACTCAGCCCGACACATTGCCACAGTGTCTTCAATCAATCGACGCGCGACGGTACCCGGCGGGGGTAAGAGCGGTAAGTCGTCATAGCGATACCAGTTCGCTTCCAGCAGCTCTTTCGGGTCGATGACGATTTCGCCGCTATCATACTCCGCCATAAATGCGGTCATCAAAGACTGCGGGAACGGCCATGGCTGAGAAGTGACATAGCGCAGGTTTTTCACCTTAATACCGCTTTCCTCCATAACTTCACGCGCCACCGCCTGTTCTAAGGTCTCACCCACTTCGACAAAACCCGCCAGTACGGTATGCACGCCGTTACGATGCCGAACATGTTGGGCAAGCAGGATGGAATCATCTCGGCGAATAGCGACGATTATGCACGGGGCAATTTGCGGGTAATAACGTTCACGGCAGTGGCTACAGAGCATCGCCCACTCCGTTTTACTCGGGTGCATGGGATGGCCGCAGTAGCCGCAGAATTTATGCGAGCGATAGAACTCCGCCAGCTGTACGCCGCGTCCGGCCAGTTGAAACAGGCCAACATCCTGGTCAATGACCTGGCGCACCGACCCCATATCGTGTCGACGCTGCTGCTGCACCAGCCAGACAGTCTCCCCTTCCCACTCGCCTATTGGCAGCGCGCGCTGACCAATCAGATCAAAACGGGCTGCGTCACCATAAGGTAGCTCGCCATGAGGTAACCATAACTTTTGCTCATGACTGACGATCCACCAGCCGCTATCTAATTTTTCAATTATACGATCCATATCTCTTGCGCAACCTTTGCTTCACAGGCATGTTGTTTACATTATTTTTACATTTACGGGTGAGCAGTTCCTAAACACCATCTTGCGGAGTCAATCATGCTAAACCAGCTGGAAAGCCTGACGGAGCACGTCGGAGGAAGTAATAAACTGGTTGATCGCTGGCTACATGTACGTAAGCACCTGCTCGTGGCTTACTACAATCTGGTTGGCATTAAGCCTGGCAAAGAATCGTACATGCGACTCAATGAAAAGGCGCTGGATGATTTTTGTCAGAGCCTGGTCGATTACCTCTCCACCGGACACTTCAGTATTTATGAACGTATTCTCCATAAATTGGAAGGGAACGGGCAGCTTTTAAAAGCCACAAAAATTTGGCCGCTGCTGGAAGCCAATACGCAGCTGATCATGGACTACTATGACTCCAGCCTGGAAACTGCGATTGATCATGATAACTTCCTTGAATTTCAACAGGTTTTATCGGATCTCGGCGAGGCACTGGAAGCCCGATTCGTGCTGGAAGATAAGCTGATCATGCTGGTATTTGACGCAATGCACGAGAGTAGCACTCTCAAACGTCATGCTTGAGATTTGCGGCATTAACGCGTAGTTTACATTCATTACCTCTTTATTGAGGTTACTTCTTGTCGGAGTGCTTATTTTCCACAGCAGCATGAGTGGAAAAGGCTGAGACCGTTAATTCGGGATCCGCGGAACCTGATCAGGTTAAAACCTGCGAAGGGAACAAGAGTCAATCTACAATAGCATCGCCCCCGGGCGAGCTTCTCTCTTGCTTCATCCGTCGTCTGACAAGCCATATCCTTACTTTTATTTGGAATGAGCTATGTCTGCCACTACTAAACCATCACGCCGCGAACAGCGCGCTCAAGCCCAACACTTTATCGATACCCTGGAAGGGACCGCCTTCCCTAACTCAAAACGCATCTATATCACCGGTTCGCAGCCGGATATCCGCATTCCGATGCGCGAAATTCAGCTCAGCCCGACGCTGACTGGCGGTAGCAAAGACAACCCGCAGTTCGAAGAAAACGAAGCCGTTCCGGTATACGACACCTCCGGACCGTATGGCGATCCTGACGTGGCGATTAACGTCCAGCAGGGCCTGGCAAAGCTGCGCCAGCCGTGGATTGCGGCGCGTAACGATAGCGAAGAATTAGACGACCGGAGTTCCGCTTATACCAAAGAACGTCTGGCCGACGATGGCCTGGACGATCTGCGTTTCACCGGCCTGCTGACGCCAAAGCGCGCCAAAGCGGGTAAACGAGTCACCCAACTGTACTACGCCCGCCAGGGAATAGTGACCCCAGAGATGGAGTTCATCGCCATCCGTGAAAACATGGGCCGCGAGCGCATTCGCAGTGAAGTGCTTCGCCACCAGCATCCGGGGATGAACTTTGGTGCACGCCTGCCGGAAAACATTACGCCGGAATTCGTGCGTGATGAAGTGGCCGCGGGCCGCGCGATTATTCCTGCCAACATCAACCACCCGGAATCCGAGCCGATGATTATCGGTCGCAACTTCCTGGTGAAGGTTAACGCCAACATCGGCAACTCTGCCGTCACCTCCTCTATCGAAGAAGAGGTAGAAAAACTGGTGTGGTCGACGCGCTGGGGCGCTGACACGGTGATGGATCTCTCCACCGGTCGCTATATCCACGAAACCCGCGAGTGGATCCTGCGTAACAGTCCGGTACCGATCGGTACTGTGCCGATCTACCAGACGCTGGAGAAGGTCAACGGGATCGCCGAAGATCTCACCTGGGAAGCCTTCCGCGACACGCTGCTGGAGCAGGCCGAACAGGGCGTCGACTACTTCACCATTCACGCGGGCGTGCTGCTGCGCTACGTGCCGATGACTGCCAAACGCCTGACCGGCATTGTCTCACGCGGCGGTTCAATTATGGCGAAATGGTGCCTTTCTCATCACAAAGAGAACTTCCTGTACGAACATTTCCGCGAGATTTGCGAAATCTGCGCCGCCTACGACGTCTCTTTGTCGCTGGGTGACGGCCTGCGCCCAGGTTCAATTCAGGATGCGAACGACGAAGCGCAGTTCTCCGAGCTGCATACGCTGGGCGAGCTGACCAAAATCGCCTGGGAATACGACGTGCAGGTGATGATAGAAGGCCCAGGTCATGTGCCCATGCATATGATCCAGCGCAACATGACCGAAGAGCTGGAGCACTGCCATGAAGCACCGTTCTACACTTTAGGACCGTTGACCACCGATATCGCCCCGGGCTACGACCACTTCACTTCCGGGATCGGTGCGGCGATGATCGGCTGGTTTGGCTGCGCGATGCTGTGCTACGTCACGCCAAAAGAGCACCTCGGCCTGCCGAACAAAGAAGATGTTAAGCAAGGGTTGATTACCTACAAGATTGCCGCCCACGCAGCTGACTTAGCAAAAGGTCATCCAGGCGCGCAGATCCGCGATAACGCCATGTCGAAAGCGCGTTTCGAATTCCGCTGGGAAGACCAGTTTAACCTCGCGCTCGACCCGTTCACCGCCCGCGCCTACCACGATGAAACACTGCCACAGGAGTCCGGCAAGGTCGCCCACTTCTGCTCCATGTGCGGGCCGAAGTTCTGCTCGATGAAAATCAGCCAGGAGGTTCGCGACTACGCTGCTGCACAAACGATTGAAGTCGGCATGGCGGATATGTCGGAGAACTTCCGAGCCAAAGGCGGCGAAATCTACCTCAAAAAAGAGGAGGCGTAATGTACCAGCCTGATTTCCCGACCGTGCCGTTTCGCCTCGGGCTTTACCCGGTGGTAGACAGCGTGGAATGGATTGAACGCTTGCTGCAGGCGGGCGTACGCACAATCCAACTGCGCATTAAAGATAAGCGTGATGAAGAGGTCGAAGCCGACGTTATGGCCGCCATTGAACTGGGTCGTCGCTATAACGCCCGCCTGTTTATCAACGACTACTGGCGTCTGGCAATTAAGCACCGCGCTTACGGCGTACATCTGGGCCAGGAAGACCTTGAAACCACCGACCTGAAGGCGATCCAGGCGGCGGAGCTACGCCTGGGGGTCTCCACTCACGATGATATGGAGATTGACGTCGCGCTCGCCGCTAAGCCTTCTTATATCGCGCTGGGTCATGTCTTCCCCACGCAAACCAAACAGATGCCTTCCGCCCCGCAGGGACTTACGCAACTGGCAAACCATATTGAACGATTAGCGGATTACCCGACCGTCGCCATTGGCGGTATCAGCCTTGAGCGCGCCCCGGCAGTACTGGCGACCGGCGTCGGCAGCATTGCCGTGGTCAGCGCCATTACCCAGGCGGCTGACTGGCAGGTCACTACGGCCCAACTACTGGATATCGCGGGAGTGGGCGATGAATGACCGCGACTTTATGCGTTACAGCCGGCAGATCCTGCTCAGCGATATCGCCATTGAAGGCCAGCAAAAGCTACTCGATAGCCATGTGCTGATTGTCGGTTTAGGCGGGTTAGGTTCGCCTGCCGCGCTGTATCTGGCGGGAGCAGGCATCGGAAAACTGACGCTGGTAGACGATGACGACATTCATCTGAGCAATCTGCAGCGCCAGATCCTGTTTACCACTGATGATATCGCACGTTCAAAATCGCAGGTTGCCCAGCAGCGCCTGACGCGGCTCAACCCGGATATCGAGCTGGTGTCACTCCAGCAGCGACTGAAAGGCGATGCGCTTCGGCATGCGGTAGCGCGTGCCGATGTGGTGCTCGACTGTACCGATAACATGGCCACGCGCCAGGAAATTAACGCCGCCTGCGTAACGCTCAACACCCCGCTCGTCACCGCCAGCGCCGTCGGCTTTGGCGGCCAACTGATGGTGCTGACGCCCCCGTGGGAACAAGGATGTTACCGCTGCCTGTGGCCGGACGATGTAGAGCCCGAACGCAATTGCCGTACCGCCGGTATCGTCGGACCGGTTGTGGGCGTGATGGGCACCTTGCAGGCGCTGGAAGCGATTAAATTGCTCAGCGGTATTGAGACGCCCAGCGGAGAGCTACGCCTGTTTGACGGTAAAACCAGTCAGTGGCGCAGCTTCGCACTACGACGTGCCAGCGGCTGCCCGGTATGCGGAGGGCAACATGCAGATTCAGTTCAATGATGAGCCGATGCAGTGCGCCGAAGGACAAACCGTCAGTGGGCTGCTCACTGCGCTTAATCAGCTTAAACCGGGCGCGGCGCTGGCGCTCAATCAGCAGATCCTCCCGCGCGAGCAGTGGGAGCAGCAAATCGTGCAGGAAGGCGACCAGATCCTGCTTTTTCAGGTTATTGCAGGGGGTTGATATGTTACGTATTGCCGACAAAACGTTTGATTCGCATCTGTTCACCGGCACCGGAAAATTTGCTTCATCGCAGCTGATGGTCGAGGCGATTCGCGCCTCCGGCAGCCAACTGGTAACGCTGGCCATGAAGCGCGTGGATTTGCGTCAGCACAACGATGCCATTCTGGCGCCGCTGGTAGAAGCTGGTGTGACGCTGTTGCCCAACACTTCGGGGGCAAAAACCGCTGAAGAGGCGATTTTTGCTGCCCAGTTAGCGCGTGAAGCGCTGGGCACAAACTGGCTGAAATTAGAAATCCATCCGGACACCCGCTGGCTGTTACCCGATCCAATAGAAACATTGAAAGCTGCAGAAGCACTGGTGAAAAAGGGCTTCGTGGTACTGCCTTACTGTGGCGCAGATCCGGTGCTGTGCAAACGACTGGAAGAAGTAGGCTGTTCTGCAGTCATGCCGCTCGGCGCGCCCATCGGTTCTAATCAGGGGCTGGAAACCAAAGCGATGCTGGAGATTATTATCCAACAGGCGACCGTGCCGGTGGTGGTTGATGCAGGCATCGGCGTCCCCAGCCACGCCACGCAGGCGCTGGAAATGGGCGCCGACGCGGTGCTGGTCAATACGGCAATCGCGGTAGCCGACAGCCCGGTGATGATGGCAACCGCCTTCCGCCTGGCCGTTGAAGCTGGCTTGCTGGCACGCCAGGCGGTACCAGGAAGCAAAAGTTCGCAGGCAAGTCCCACCAGCCCGTTAACCGGATTCCTGGAGGCCTTCGCATGAAAACGTTCAGCGACCGCTGGCGGCAGCTGGACTGGGATGACATCCGCCTGCGCATCAACGGTAAAACCGCCGCTGACGTAGAGCGCGCCCTCAACGCTTCGCATCTTAGTCGCGACGATCTGATGGCATTGCTCTCTCCTGCCGCCGCCGATTATCTGGAGCCGCTGGCGCAGCGGGCGCAGAAGCTCACCCGTCAGCGTTTTGGTAACACGGTGAGCTTTTACGTGCCGTTGTATCTCTCCAACCTTTGCGCCAACGACTGCACCTACTGCGGTTTTTCGATGAGCAACCGTATCAAACGCAAAACGCTGGACGAAGATGAGATAACACGAGAGTGTGCGGCTATCCGTGAGCTGGGTTTTGAGCATCTGCTGCTGGTCACCGGTGAACATCAGGCAAAAGTGGGGATGAATTACTTTCGTCGCCATTTGCCTGCCATTCGCCGCCAGTTCGCCTCTTTACAGATGGAGGTACAGCCGTTGTCAGAGGCTGAATATGCAGAGCTGAAGACGCTGGGGCTGGATGGCGTGATGGTGTATCAGGAGAGTTATCATGAGGCAACTTACGCTCGTCACCATTTAAAAGGGAAAAAGCAGGATTTCTTCTGGCGCCTGGAAACGCCGGACAGGCTGGGCCGCGCAGGGATCGACAAAATCGGTCTTGGCGCGTTGATTGGTTTGTCCGACAGCTGGCGGGTTGATTGCTATATGGTGGCTGAACATCTGCTATGGATGCAGCAGCATTACTGGCAGAGCCGTTACTCTATCTCCTTCCCTCGCCTGCGCCCATGCACCGGAGGCGTTGAGCCTGCATCGATCATGGATGAGCGACAGTTGGTCCAGACCATTTGCGCGTTTCGTTTACTGGCGCCAGAAATTGAGCTGTCGCTCTCCACCCGCGAATCGCCATGGTTTCGTGACCATGTGATCCCGTTGGCGATCAACAACGTCAGCGCCTTCTCAAAAACCCAGCCCGGTGGTTATGCCGATAACCACCCCGAACTGGAACAGTTCTCCCCGCACGACGATCGTCGCCCAGAAGCCGTTGCTGAAGCACTCATGGCCCAGGGTTTACAGCCCGTGTGGAAAGACTGGGACAGCTATCTGGGGCGCGCTTCACAGGTGCCGTAGGTCAGGAGCAATCGCATAAACAAAAAAACCCGCTTTCGCGGGTTTTTTCTTCACTGGCACTTAACTGCTCGGGCTCTGGCCTTCATCGCTATCGTAAGCGTTCGTGAAATTATCGGCGATTACAGCGCGACAACGTTAACAGCAGACGGGCCTTTAGCGCCATTCTCCACGGAGAACTCCACCTTTTGACCTTCGTCTAACGTTTTAAAATCGTTACTCTGGATAGCGGAGAAATGTACAAACACATCCTTACTACCGTCCTGAGGAGTGATAAAGCCGAAGCCTTTGTCAGAGTTAAACCATTTTACTAAACCAGTCATTTTGTTAGACATAGATACTTCCTTTCATGTTTTTGAGCCGCTTATGCAGCGAAGATGGCCTGTTTTGCAGAAATTAACTTATGGGGCACTTAGGGAGGAGGCTCATGAAGAAGAGTATCTGAGGATAACGCTTGAACTGAGAACTGCTTTACTAAAACTGCTTGCATAAGGTCTGTGTTCCAAACCGATACCGCTATAGTAGACCTACTTCTAATCATTAAGCAAGCATTAATTTTTTTAATGCCCACTGAGTGATGCAATGTTGAACCATCGCGGCCAAGCATCCTGGATAACAGCTTGATCTACAATGAACAAAAGCCCCGACTATTGCAGTCAGGGCTTTACGTTACTACACACTTCAAATTTAACATTAATAAACTTAACGATTTAATACTGCTGATGGTACTACTTTAAAATGTACACGTTTACTATAGATAATATTGGATATTGATACTAACTAAAGCTTTCCTCTATTTACCGTTAAACACATTCCACCCGCTTGATAATAGAACTCAAGGCTGGTGACCTAAACAAGTACACTTCCCCTCGCGACATATACTCTTTGATGCGTTGCCTTATTTCCCTCGTGATAACCAAAAAAGAAGAAATCACGAACATTTACTATTAAATCATGGCGTTACATCGTCGCGTTTTACTGATTTTTTGCGATTAGATATATCAACTACGTGGCCTGAAAGCATTGTCGAGGTGAAAAAATAGCGTTTTCAGCATCGACTATCCCATACAAAAAATACTTCGTGGCCTTTATCGCAAACCCAATCAAGCTCTACTAACACTTACTACGTTAACAGCAAACTACAATTTCTCCGCTGTTAAGTATTAACATACGGGTTTAAAAAACGCTGTCAATACTGTTTTTTATAACATGTATTTATTGACAGTAATTATATATTCCAGCATGTGATAAGCGAGTCAAAAAGCCGCTGGACCTGGTCCAGATCGCAGGGTTCTGCCTCTTTTTGTAACCGGTTTCAGAAAAAGCGGCTTTCTTTGTGATGCCTTGCACACATTCGTTGCAAAGCAGTTGTTGCTATAGCTGGCTCGCGATAATTATCAATTCACACATGTTGATCGAGACTGCTTATGAAAAACATCGTTTTATGCTGTGCCGCCGGAATGTCCACCAGCATGCTGGTGCAAAGGATGAAAGATGCCGCCCAGAAAAAAGGCGTCGACGTCACCATCAAAGCCGTCCCGGTGGCCGAGTTTGAAGAGAATATCGCTACAGCGGATATCGTTTTGCTCGGTCCACAGGTTAAGTATGAACAGGCCAAGCTACAGGCGATCGCCGACCCACTAGGCAAAAAGGTCACCGTTATCGACATGATGGATTACGGTATGATGAAAGGCGATGCGGTACTGGATAAGGCGCTGAAACTACTGGAGTGATGGTATGGAAGAGTTAGAAACGATCATCATGGAGTTATTGGTAAACGCTGGCACTGCACGCAGCCAGGCCCTGACGGCATTGCAACTGGCGCGTAAAGGTGATTTCTCCGCTGCAGAACAAGCGATGACGGAATCACGCGAGTACGTCAAACAAGCACATAAAATCCAGACCCAGCTGATCGGTATTGACGAGGGCACCGGCAAACTACCGGTTAATCTCATCACCGTCCATTCGCAGGACCACCTGATGAATGCCATGGTGATTCAGGATCTGGCCGGCGATATGATTGAGCTTTATCGGCGGTTACCACCGGTAAATTAATGACACTGCCGGATGGCTTCGTAGACCTGATAATCGCCATCAGAAATAACATAGACATAAAAAAACCCGCCGAAGCGGGTTTTTTATTATGGTCGGCAACGATTAATCGTTGTCAGAACCGCCCAGGCCTGCGTTCAGCAGTTCTGCCAGGCTGGCAGACGCATCTTCAGCAGTTACCTGCGGTGCAGCTGGCAGTTCGCCCGCTGCGCGACGGCGCATACGATCCTGGTGGTACGCATAACCAGTACCTGCCGGGATCAGACGACCCACGATGACGTTCTCTTTCAGACCGCGCAGTTCATCACGTTTACCTGCAACAGCTGCTTCGGTCAGGACACGCGTGGTTTCCTGGAACGATGCTGCAGAGATGAAGGACTCGGTTGCCAGAGACGCTTTGGTGATACCCAGCAGATCGCGGGAGAACGTTGCACCCACTTTGCCGTTCGCTTCCAGCTCGCGGTTTGCGATCTTGACGCGGGAGTATTCAACCTGCTCGCCTTCCAGGAAGTCGGAGCTACCAGCGCTTTCGATGGTGGCTTTACGCAGCATCTGACGAACGATAACTTCGATGTGTTTATCGTTAATCTTAACACCCTGCAGACGGTATACGTCCTGAACTTCGTTAACGATGTAACGAGTTACAGCATGCACACCACGCAGACGCAGGATGTCGTGCGGCGCTTCCGGACCGTCGGAAACCACGTCACCACGTTCTACACGTTCACCTTCGAACACGTTGAGCTGACGCCATTTCGGAATCATCTCTTCGTAAGGTTCGCTACCGTCTACCGGGGTGATAACCAGACGACGTTTACCTTTGGTTTCTTTACCGAAGGAAATGATGCCGCTGATTTCAGCCAGGATTGCCGGCTCTTTCGGACGACGTGCTTCGAACAGGTCCGCAACGCGCGGCAGACCACCGGTGATATCCTTGGTACCGCCGGATTCCTGCGGAACACGCGCCAGGGTGTCACCAGAGCTGATCTGTACGCCATCTTCCAGCTGAACAATCGCTTTACCCGGCAGGAAGTACTGAGCAGGCATATCGGTGCCTGGGATCAGAACGTCGTTGCCCTGAGCATCAACAATTTTCAGTGCCGGACGCAGGTCTTTACCACCCGCAGTACGCTCTGCAGAATCCAGAACCACCAGAGAAGACAGACCGGTCAGCTCGTCGGTCTGACGAGTAATGGTCTGGCCGTCGATCATGTCAGTAAAGCGGACGAAACCACTCACTTCGGTGATAACCGGCATGGTGTGCGGATCCCAGTTTGCTACGGTTTCGCCGCCAGCAACCTGTTCGCCATCACCTTTCGCCATAACGGAGCCGTAAGGCACTTTATAGCTTTCTTTGGTACGGCCGAATTCGTCGATCAGTTTCAGTTCGGTGTTACGTGAGGTGATAACCAGTTTACCGCTGGAGTTCACAACCGACTTCGCGTTGCTCAGACGGATGCTACCTTTGTTTTTCACCTGGATGCTGGATTCAGCAGCCGCACGAGATGCCGCACCACCGATGTGGAACGTACGCATCGTCAGCTGTGTACCCGGTTCACCGATGGACTGTGCCGCGATAACGCCGATTGCTTCACCTTTGTTGATGATGTGGCCACGCGCCAGGTCACGACCATAGCAGTGCGCACATACACCAAAGTCAGTGTCACAAGATACAACGGAACGGACTTTAACGGAGTCTACGGAGTTCTCTTCCAGCAGATCACACCACTGTTCGTGCAGCAGCGTGTTGCGTGGAACCAGAATATCCGCCGTACCCGGCTTCAGAACGTCTTCAGCAGTTACACGACCCAGAACGCGATCGCGCAGCGGCTCTTTAACGTCACCACCCTCGATAACCGGGGTCATGGTGATGCCTTCCAGAGTGCCGCAATCGTCTTCAGTAACAACCAGGTCCTGCGCGACGTCAACCAGACGACGAGTCAGATAACCGGAGTTCGCTGTTTTCAGTGCGGTATCCGCCAGACCTTTACGAGCACCGTGAGTAGAGATGAAGTACTGGAGTACGTTCAGACCTTCACGGAAGTTCGCGGTGATTGGCGTTTCGATGATGGAGCCATCTGGCTTCGCCATCAGACCACGCATACCTGCCAGCTGACGAATCTGTGCTGCAGAACCACGCGCACCGGAGTCGGCCATCATGTAGATGCTGTTGAAGGAAACCTGCTGCTCTTCTACGCCGTCACGGTTAATAACGGTTTCGGTTTGCAGGTTATCCATCATCGCTTTGGATACACGATCGTTCGCCGCAGCCCAGATATCGATAACTTTGTTATAGCGTTCGCCTGCTGTTACCAGACCAGACTGGAACTGCTCCTGGATCTCAGCAACTTCAGCTTCCGCTTCAGAGATGATCTCGTGTTTCTTCTCTGGGATGACCATGTCATCAATACCAACAGATGCACCTGAACGCGCTGCATATGCAAAACCGGTATACATTGTCTGGTCAGCGAAGATAACGGTCGGCTTCAGGCCCAAAATGCGGTAACAGGTGTTCAGCATTTTGGAGATAGCTTTCTTGCCCAGCGCCTGGTTGACGATGGAGAAAGGCAGACCTTTCGGTACGATCATCCACAGAATTGCACGGCCAACGGTCGTGTCTTTCAGGCTGGTTTTCGCAACGAATTCGCCGTTTTCATCTTTTTCGTATTCGGTGATACGCACTTTAACGCGCGCATGCAGAGAGGCCAGACCTGCGCGATAAATACGCTCAGCTTCTTTCGGGCCAGTCAGCACCATGCCTTCGCCTTTGGCGTTAACACAGTCACGGGTCATGTAGTACAGACCCAATACAACGTCCTGAGACGGAACGATGATAGGTTCGCCGTTCGCCGGAGACAGGATGTTGTTGGTAGACATCATCAGCGCACGCGCTTCGAGCTGGGCTTCCAGCGTCAGCGGTACGTGAACAGCCATCTGGTCACCATCGAAGTCGGCGTTATATGCCGCACAAACCAGCGGGTGCAGCTGGATAGCTTTACCTTCGATCAGTACCGGTTCAAATGCCTGGATACCCAGACGGTGCAGTGTTGGTGCACGGTTCAGCAGTACCGGGTGTTCGCGGATAACTTCGTCCAGGATATCCCAAACGACAGCTTCTTCACGCTCAACCATTTTCTTAGCGGCTTTGATGGTGGTGGCCAGGCCACGCAGTTCCAGCTTGCCGTAGATGAACGGTTTGAACAGTTCCAGTGCCATTTTCTTCGGCAGACCGCACTGATGCAGACGCAGGTATGGACCTACGGTGATTACAGAACGACCGGAGTAGTCAACACGCTTACCGAGCAGGTTCTGACGGAAACGACCCTGCTTACCTTTGATCATGTCGGCCAAAGATTTCAGAGGACGTTTGTTAGAACCGGTGATCGCACGACCGCGACGACCGTTATCCAGCAGGGCGTCAACCGCTTCCTGCAGCATACGTTTTTCGTTGCGTACGATGATGTCCGGCGCAGCCAGATCCAGAAGACGCTTCAGACGGTTGTTACGGTTGATAACGCGACGATACAGATCGTTCAGATCCGATGTTGCGAAACGACCACCATCCAGCGGAACCAGCGGACGCAGATCTGGCGGCAGAACCGGCAGAACGGTCAGGATCATCCACTCTGGCTTGTTGCCAGACTGTACGAAGGCTTCCAGCAGTTTGATACGCTTGGTCAGCTTCTTACGCTTGGTTTCAGAGTTGGTTTCGTTCAGCTCTTCACGCAGAGTTTCACACTCTTGCTCCAGATCCATGCTTTTCAGCAGAGCCTGGATAGCTTCCGCACCCATCTTCGCGTCGAATTCGTCACCGAATTCTTCCAGCGCGTCCAGATACTGCTCTTCAGTCAGGATCTGTTGACGTTCCAGGTTAGTCATACCGCCTTCGATAACTACATAAGATTCGAAGTACAGTACGCGCTCGATATCGCGCAGCGGCATATCAAGCAGCAGACCGATACGGGACGGCAGAGATTTCAGGAACCAGATATGAGCAGTCGGAGACGCCAGCTCGATGTGGCCCATACGCTCACGGCGTACTTTAGTCTGGGTCACTTCAACGCCGCACTTCTCACAGATCACACCACGGTGTTTCAGGCGCTTGTACTTACCGCACAGGCACTCGTAGTCTTTTACCGGCCCAAAGATACGGGCGCAGAAAAGGCCGTCACGTTCAGGTTTGAACGTACGGTAGTTGATGGTTTCCGGCTTCTTAACTTCACCGAAAGACCATGAACGGATCATGTCTGGCGAGGCCAGAGCAATTTTGATCGCATCAAACTCTTCGGTTTTAGTCTGCGCTTTCAGAAACTTTAATAAATCTTTCACGGATTTGCTCCCGTCGGAGTTAGCACAATCTGGCGCTGGCTGTTACGCCAGCACCAGTGACCTGTTTGATCGAGAGTTACTCGTCTTCCAGCTCGATGTTGATACCCAGCGAACGAATCTCTTTCAACAGTACGTTGAAGGATTCCGGCATGCCTGGTTCCATCTGATGGTTGCCGTCCACGATGTTTTTATACATCTTAGTACGACCGTTCACGTCATCAGACTTAACGGTGAGCATTTCCTGCAGGGTGTATGCTGCGCCATATGCTTCCAGCGCCCACACTTCCATCTCCCCGAAGCGCTGACCACCGAACTGCGCCTTACCACCCAGCGGCTGCTGAGTAACCAGGCTGTAAGAACCGGTAGAACGCGCATGCATCTTGTCATCAACCAGGTGGTTCAGTTTCAGCATGTACATGTAGCCAACGGTAACCTGGCGCTCGAACTGCTCACCGGTACGACCGTCGAACAGTGTGATCTGACCGGAAGTCGGCAGGCCACCCAGCTGTAACAGTTCCTTGATTTCAGACTCTTTCGCACCGTCGAATACCGGCGTTGCGATCGGCATACCTTTTTTCAGGTTTTCAGCCAGACGCAGAACTTCTTCATCGCTGAAGGTATTCAGGTCAACTTTCTGACGAACATCTGAACCCAGATCGTAAGCACGCTGGATGAATTCGCGCAGTTTCGCGACTTCCTGCTGCTGTTTCAGCATGGCGTTGATCTTATCGCCGATACCTTTTGCAGCCATACCCAGGTGGGTTTCAAGGATCTGACCGATGTTCATACGCGATGGTACGCCCAGCGGGTTCAGTACGATATCTACCGGCGTACCGTTAGCATCGTGTGGCATATCTTCGATCGGGTTGATCTTAGAGATTACACCCTTGTTACCGTGACGACCTGCCATCTTATCACCAGGCTGGATCCGACGTTTAACCGCCAGATAAACCTTAACAATCTTCAGCACACCCGGTGCCAGATCGTCGCCCTGAGTGATTTTACGGCGTTTCGCTTCGAGTTTTTTCTCGAATTCGTGTTTCAGTTCGTCGTACTGCTCAGCCAGTTGTTCCAGCTGATTCTGTTTCTCTTCGTCGGTCAGGCCGAGTTCTAACCAGCGGTCACGCGGCAGTTTGTCGAGCTTCTCAGCTTCAACACCACCGGAAACCAGCACAGCGTAGATACGGCTGAACAGGCCAGCTTCGAGGATCTGCAGTTCTTCAGACAGGTCTTTTTTCGCCTGCTTCAGCTGCATCTCTTCGATTTCCAGCGCACGTTTGTCTTTTTCTACGCCATCGCGAGTAAAGACCTGAACGTCGATAATCGTACCGGAAACACCGTTTGGCACGCGCAGAGAAGAGTCTTTAACGTCAGACGCTTTCTCACCGAAGATTGCACGCAGCAGCTTCTCTTCTGGCGTCAGCTGGGTTTCACCTTTCGGCGTTACCTTACCAACCAGAATGTCGCCACCGGTCACTTCCGCACCGATATAAACGATACCGGATTCATCCAGTTTGGAGAGCGCAGCTTCACCCACGTTCGGGATGTCAGCGGTGATCTCTTCTGGCCCCAGCTTGGTGTCACGGGACACACATGCCAGTTCCTGAATGTGGATGGTGGTGAAACGGTCTTCCTGGACAACACGCTCGGATACGAGGATGGAGTCTTCGAAGTTGTAACCATTCCATGGCATGAATGCCACGCGCATGTTCTGACCCAGCGCCAGTTCACCGAGGTCGGTGGACGGACCGTCTGCCAGCACATCACCACGTTCAACCGGCTCGCCCAGAGATACACAAGGCATCTGGTTGATACAGGTGTTCTGGTTAGAACGGGTGTATTTGGTCAGGTTATAAATGTCGATACCTGCTTCGCCCGGGTACATCTCGTCTTCGTTAACTTTGATAACGATACGGGAAGCATCCACGTACTGAACAGTACCGCCACGTTTAGCAACTGCAGTAACACCGGAGTCAACGGCAACAGCACGTTCCATACCGGTACCAACCAGCGGCTTATCAGCGCGCAGAGTCGGAACCGCCTGACGTTGCATGTTCGCACCCATCAATGCACGGTTGGCGTCATCGTGTTCCAGGAACGGGATCAGGGACGCACCGACGGATACCACCTGCTGGGTGGATACGTCCATGTAGTCAACCTGGTCGCGGCTGAACAAGCTGGATTCGCCTTTGCTACGGCAGGTAACCAGATCTTCTACAAAGTGGCCTTCGTCATCCAGGTTGGAGTTCGCCTGAGCGATAACGTAGTTGCCTTCTTCGATAGCAGACAGGTAATGAATTTCGTCAGTTACAACACCGTCGGTCACTTTACGGTACGGAGTCTCGAGGAAGCCGTATTCGTTAGTCTGTGCATACACGGACAGGGAGTTGATCAGACCGATGTTCGGACCTTCAGGCGTTTCGATTGGACATACGCGACCGTAGTGAGTCGGGTGTACGTCTCGAACTTCGAAGCCTGCGCGTTCACGGGTCAGACCGCCTGGGCCGAGTGCAGAGATACGACGTTTGTGCGTAATCTCAGACAGCGGGTTGTTCTGGTCCATAAACTGAGACAGCTGGCTGGAACCAAAGAACTCTTTCACTGCTGCAGAAATCGGCTTGGCGTTGATCATATCCTGAGGCATCAGGGTATCCAGATCGCCCAGAGACAGACGCTCTTTCACCGCACGCTCAACACGTACCAGGCCAACGCGGAACTGGTTTTCCGCCATTTCGCCTACGGAACGGATACGACGGTTGCCGAGGTGGTCGATATCATCGACTTCGCCTTTACCGTTACGGATATCGATGAGCTTCTTCATCACTTCGATGATGTCGTCTTTGCTCAGGATACCGGAACCTTCGATTTCGTCGCGCAGCAGAGAACGGTTGAACTTCATACGACCAACCGCAGACAGGTCATAGCGGTCTTCGGAGAAGAACAGGTTCTCGAACAGGCTTTCAGCAGCTTCACGAGTCGGCGGCTCACCAGGACGCATCATGCGGTAGATTTCTACCAGTGCGCTCAGACGATCGTTGGTTGGGTCAACACGTACAGTTTCAGAAATGTATGGACCGTGGTCCAGATCGTTAGTGAACAGCGTTTCGATACGCTTGTGACCAGACTGGCTCAGCTTAGCCAGCAGATCCAGGCTCAGCTCCATGTTAGCTGCGCAGATCAGCTCGCCAGTAGATTCGTCAACGTAGTCTTTAGCAGCAACTTTACCAGCAATGTATTCAACCGGAACTTCGATATGTTTGATATCGTCTTTTTCCAGTTGGCGAATGTGGCGCGCAGTGATGCGACGGCCTTTTTCGACGTAGACTTTGCCGTTAGCTTCAATGTCAAAGGAGGCGGTTTCACCACGCAGGCGTTCCGGCACCAGTTCCATCTGCAACTTGTTGTCACGAATTTCAAAAACAACTTTTTCAAAGAACAGGTCAAGGATCTGCTCAGTGGTGTAGTTCAGTGCACGCAGAATAATGGTCGCAGGCAGTTTACGGCGACGGTCAATACGTACGAACAGGTTGTCCTTCGGATCGAATTCGAAGTCCAGCCAGGAACCACGGTAAGGGATGATGCGCGCGTTATACAGCACTTTACCCGAAGAGTGGGTTTTACCTTTGTCGGAGTCAAAGAAGACGCCAGGACTACGGTGCAGCTGAGAAACGATAACACGCTCAGTACCATTGATTACAAAGGTACCGTTGTCAGTCATGAGCGGAATTTCGCCCATGTAGACTTCTTGTTCTTTAATATCTTTTACGGTGCCTTCCGGCGCTTCGCGCTCGTAGATCACCAGACGCAGTTTTACGCGCAGCGGTGCGGAATAGGTCACGCCACGGATCTGACATTCCTGAACGTCAAACACCGGTTCGCCAAGGCGGTAGCTGACGTATTGCAGCTCGGAATTACCGCTGTAGCTCTGAATCGGGAAAACGGAACGGAAAGCTGCTTCCAGACCATACTGCCCTTCAGGATCTTGCTCGATGAACTTCTGAAACGAGTCAAGCTGGATAGAAAGGAGATAAGGTATGTCCAACACTTGTGGACGTTTACCAAAATCCTTACGAATACGTTTTTTCTCGGTATAGGAGTAAACCATTAGGGTTCCTCAGCTCGCTGACAAGTCGACCCATCTGTCCGACGAAGGGACAGTTTGTGCAACACTATTTTGTTGACCGGAAAATCGAATACTTTCCGCAATGCCTGTTGCTATCACGCTTAAACCATTTCATTGCGATTTACACAGAACTGATGCTCTGTCGCAGTATATTAAGACGTCGATAGAAACAAGCATTGAAAGGCACAGCAGTAGTCAAACAGTGTGAAATGCTACTGGCGCCTTACAGCGCAAAAAGGCTGGTGACTAAAAAGTCACCAGCCATCAGCCTAATTTCTTAGGCTGCAACCAGAAAAGTTGGCTTATTTAACTTCAACTTCAGCGCCAGCTTCTTCCAGAGATTTTTTCAGTGCTTCTGCGTCGTCTTTGCTGATGCCTTCTTTCAGGGCAGCCGGAGCAGATTCTACCAGGTCTTTAGCTTCTTTCAGACCCAGGCCAGTTGCGCCACGTACTGCTTTGATTACAGCAACTTTGTTAGCGCCAGCAGCTTTCAGAATTACGTCGAATTCAGTTTTTTCTTCAGCAGCTTCAGCCGGGCCAGCAGCTACAGCTACAGCAGCAGCAGCGGAAACACCGAATTTTTCTTCCATTGCAGAGATCAGTTCTACAACGTCCATTACGGACATAGCGGATACTGCTTCAATGATTTGATCTTTAGTGATAGACATTTAAATTGTTCCTGAAAATCAGAATAAGTTTATACGTAAGCAGATGCTTGAGAAAGATAACTGCGATTAAGCAGCTTCTTTCGCATCGCGTACAGCAGCCAGAGTACGAACCAGTTTGCCAGCCGAAGCTTCTTTCATGGTTGCCATCAGGCGTGCAATTGCTTCTTCGTAGGTCGGCAGAGTTGCCAGGCGATCGATTTGCGATGCCGGGATCAATTCACCTTCAAAGGCTGCGGCTTTGACCTCAAATTTTGCATTCGCTTTCGCGAACTCTTTGAACAGACGAGCAGCAGCGCCCGGGTGTTCCATAGAGTATGCAATCAGGGTCGGACCAACAAACGTGTCTTTCAGGCACTCGAACTGAGTACCTTCAACGACGCGGCGCAGCAGGGTGTTACGAACAACACGCATGTATACGCCAGCTTCACGACCTGCTTTACGCAGTTCAGTCATTTTATCTACAGTTACGCCACGGGAATCCGCAACTACTGCAGACAGCGCGCCTTTGGCTACTTCGCTGACTTCAGCAACAATCGCTTGTTTGTCTTGAAGATTTAAAGCCATTAGCTTTGCTCCTGGATGTTTGCCGGAACTCATGTTCCGGAACTCACTTCACTCTCCCCAACGGAGAGAGCGTCTAAATACGGTGAGCAGAAACAAGCCAGAGTATCAGAAATAATCTTAGCGTTCTGTCACCGTCTACGCAGGGCATTAAGTTTCTTACGAAACACCTGCGGTCTTCGACGGAGGCCTGGATAGGCCAGGCTCCAACGAACAAATCTTGTCTATCTGTCGCTATTCAATCTGTGACGGCGTTGACTGCCTTAGTTCACACCAGTCACATAGTTAACTATGCTCCTGGCGATTCACTCAGTTGTCGCCTTTCCACAGCCTGAATATCTCGGATATACGTCTGCAATTAGCAGAAACGTGGGGGTAAGATTGTAGACAAAATCACCGCCCACGTAAAGGCGAATATTAGTTCGCCACAGTCGCAGTCAGACCGGACTGATCAACGGCAACACCAGCACCCATGGTGGTGGAGATGCTAACTTTCTTGATGTACACGCCTTTAGCCTGAGTCGGTTTCGCTTTTTTCAGCGCAACCAGCAGAGATTCCAGGTTTTCTTTCAGTTTGTCAGCGTCAAAATCCACTTTACCGATGGTGGTGTGGATGATGCCGTTTTTGTCGTTACGGTAACGAACCTGACCTGCTTTAGCGTTCTTAACTGCTTCAGCAACGTTAGGGGTTACAGTACCAACTTTCGGGTTTGGCATCAGGCCGCGCGGGCCCAGAACCTGACCCAGCTGGCCAACAACGCGCATTGCATCCGGGGAAGCAATAACAACGTCAAAGTTCATTTCGCCTTTCTTGATCTGGTCAGCCAGATCTTCCATACCTACCAGCTCAGCGCCTGCAGCTTTAGCAGCTTCAGCGTTTGCGCCCTGGGCAAATACGGCTACGCGAACGGAACGGCCAGTACCGTGCGGCAGTACAGTTGCACCACGTACGTTCTGGTCAGATTTACGAGCGTCGATGCCGAGGTTAACGGCAACGTCTACGCTTTCTACGAATTTAGCAGTGGCCAGCTCTTTCAGCAGAGCAATAGCTTCGTTGATGTCGTACTGTTTAGTTGCATCAACTTTGTCACGGATCACGCGCATACGCTTGGTCAGTTTAGCCATTTCTTAATCCTCCACTACCAGGCCCATGGAACGTGCAGTACCTTCAATGGAGCGAGTCATCGCTTCAATGTCGGAACCAGTCATGTCGGCAGCTTTGGTCTGCGCGATTTCCTGCAGCTGAGCGCGGGAAATTTTACCCACTTTGTCTTTGTTCGGCTTGCCGGAACCAGACTTGATACCAGCCGCTTTCTTCAGCAGAACTGCTGCCGGAGGCGTTTTGGTAACGAAAGTGAAAGAACGGTCAGCGTAAACGGTGATAACAACCGGGATCGGCAGACCTTTTTCCATGGAATCAGTTTTTGCGTTGAACGCTTTGCAGAATTCCATGATGTTCACGCCTTGTTGACCCAGTGCTGGACCTACCGGCGGACTCGGGTTAGCCATACCAGCTGCAACCTGCAGCTTGACGTAGGCCTGGACTTTCTTAGCCATTCTAAATTCCTCTAGTTGGGTTATAGCGCCTCAAGGAGGCTCCCCGTGATTAAATTCGTTTTACGGACAGGGCCCATAAAAACAAAAGGCGCGAAATTGTATTCCAATCTCGCGCCTTGTGCAACGATTAAATCGCCGCTTTTTTGATCGCTGTTTAGGCTTTTTCTACCTGGGCAAAGTCCAGTTCTACTGGGGTCGCGCGACCGAAGATAGAAACAGAGACTTTCAGGCGGGACTTCTCGTAGTCCACTTCTTCAACCACACCGTTAAAGTCAGCAAACGGACCGTCACTAACGCGAACCATTTCACCTGGCTCAAACATCGTTTTCGGACGTGGTTTATCGCCAACCTGCTGCAGACGGTTCATGATCGCATCAACTTCTTTGTCGCTGATCGGCGCCGGACGGTCAGATGTACCGCCGATAAAGCCCATCACACGCGGCACGCTGCGCACCAGGTGCCAGCTTGCGTCATTCATCACCATCTGGACCAGTACATAGCCCGGGAAGAATTTACGTTCGCTCTTGCGACGCTGGCCACCACGGATTTCGACCACTTCTTCGGTCGGCACCATGACTTCGCCAAACAGCTCTTCCATATTTTGTAACTTGATATATTCGCGCAGCGACGTGGCTACGCGGCCTTCAAAACCGGAAAACGCCTGAACGACGTACCAGCGCTTTTTAGGGGCTTCAGACATCTTAGAACCTCAGGCCAGTGATAAAGGATACCAGGCGAACCAGAATACCATCCAGTCCCCACAGGATCAGTGACATTACTGCGGTAACCGCAGCCACAATTAATGTGGTGTGCAATGTTTCCTGGCGAGTTGGCCAAATGACCTTACGGACTTCGGTTCTCGCTTCACGGGCAAAAGCAACGGTCGCTTTACCTTTTGTTGTCAACAGCGCGACACCACCCGCTGCGGCAATCAGAATCACTACGGCCAGCGCACGCAGCGGCAGCATCATGTCACGATAGAGGTAGTTGCCAACGATAGCTACAAGCAGCAATACAGCGACAACAACCCACTTCATCGCTTCCAGGCCGCGCCCGCTTCCTTGAGCTTCGGTATTCGCACTCATAAACCAACCTGTCAGAAGTATTCTACAAACATTTTCACCCCGCGTAAGCGAGGCGATCCAAACCGAAATGCTCTGGTGCGTTTCGGACTAAACGCCCTCTTCAGAGCCTGTCTCAGCAATGATTATGACAAAAAAAATCACTGATGAGCCAGGTTCTGGTGTGAAAGCGTGCAAAAAGGGCATCAAATGATGCCCTTTTATTGCGCATTGCGTCAAATGTTATTCGGCAATTAGCTCATTACTTTGGCAACAACGCCCGCACCAACAGTACGGCCGCCTTCACGGATTGCGAAACGCAGACCGTCGTCCATCGCGATTGGGTGGATCAGGGTAACAACCATTTTGATGTTGTCGCCCGGCATTACCATCTCTACGCCTTCCGGCAGTTCGATGGTACCAGTCACGTCAGTAGTACGGAAGTAGAACTGCGGACGGTAGCCTTTGAAGAACGGAGTATGACGGCCGCCTTCGTCTTTGGACAGAATGTACACTTCAGATTCGAACTTGGTGTGCGGCTTGATAGAGCCCGGCTTAGCCAGTACCTGACCACGTTCGATTTCTTCACGTTTGATACCACGCAGCAGAACACCAACGTTCTCACCAGCACGGCCTTCGTCCAGCAGTTTGCGGAACATTTCAACGCCAGTACAGGTAGACTTAGCAGTCTCTTTGATACCAACGATTTCAACTTCTTCACCAACTTTGATGATACCGCGCTCTACACGACCGGTAACAACGGTACCACGACCGGAGATGGAGAATACGTCTTCGATAGGCAGCAGGAACGGCTTGTCAATCGCACGCTCTGGTTCTGGGATGTAAGAATCCAGGAAGCCAGCCAGTTCGATGATTTTCGCTTCCCACTCTGCTTCGCCTTCCAGCGCTTTCAGAGCAGAACCACGAACGATCGGAGTGTCGTCGCCTGGGAAATCGTACTGAGACAGAAGTTCACGAACTTCCATTTCTACCAGTTCCAGCAGCTCTTCGTCATCAACCATGTCGCATTTGTTCAGGAACACGATGATGTACGGAACGCCTACCTGACGACCCAGCAGGATGTGCTCACGAGTCTGCGGCATCGGGCCGTCAGTCGCAGCAACAACCAGGATCGCGCCGTCCATCTGCGCAGCACCGGTGATCATGTTTTTAACATAGTCGGCGTGGCCCGGGCAGTCTACGTGTGCGTAGTGGCGAGTCGGGGTGTCATATTCAACGTGAGAAGTGTTGATGGTGATACCACGAGCTTTTTCTTCCGGCGCGTTATCGATCTGGTCGAATGCACGAGCAGCACCGCCGTAGGTTTTAGCCAG
>NZ_JAOWGW010000041.1:0-5516 GCF_030332945.1 Citrobacter sp. Cpo037 | reverse complement strand
ACTCAGAAGTGAAACGCCGTAGCGCCGATGGTAGTGTGGGGTCTCCCCATGCGAGAGTAGGGAACTGCCAGGCATCAAATAAAAGCGAAAGGCTCAGTCGAAAGACTGGGCCTTTTGTTTTATCTGTTGTCTGTCGGTGAGCGCTCTCCTGAGGAGGACAAATCCGCCGGGAGCGGATTTGAACGTTGCGCAGCAACGGCCCGGAGGGTGGTGGGCAGGACGCCCGCCATAAACTGCCAGGCATTAATTAAAGTGAAGAAGCCCATCCTGCCGGATGGGCTTTTTTGCGTCTGTGCGGGATGAAAACCGCCGGATGCGGCGCGCCGCCTTATCCGGCCTGCAGGGGCTGGGCTGAATGTATTTTGTAGGCCTGATAAGCGCAGCGCATCAGGCACATCGCAGCACCATCGGGTGCAAAGCAATATCCAAAACCTCCATAACACAAGCCATCCTGCGGCATATGCGGTAAACTAGGCGCGATTTTGCATCAGGAAAGCGTCTATGAATCACTCCCTTAAAGCCTGGAACACCTTCGGTATCGATCAGCAAACGAATGAACTTGTCTGCGCCGAAAATGAACAACAATTGCTGAATGCCTGGCAATCAGCCAATGCATCGCATCATCCAGTACTGATCCTGGGCGAAGGGAGTAACGTCCTGTTTCTTGATACCTTCCAGGGTACGGTGATCGTCAATCGTATTAAGGGTATTGAGATTACAGAACAACCTGATGCGTGGCATTTGCACGTAGGTGCGGGTGAAAACTGGCATCATCTGGTCCAGCATACGTTGCAGCTTGGTATGCCTGGGCTGGAAAATCTGGCGCTTATCCCAGGCTGCGTGGGTTCATCGCCAATCCAGAATATAGGTGCCTATGGCGTAGAGCTACAGCGCGTCTGCGAATACGTAGACTGCGTTGAGCTGTCGACTGGCAAATATCTGCGTGTTGGTGCAGCAGAATGTCGTTTTGGTTATCGTGACAGCATCTTCAAACATGAATACCAGGATCGCTTCGCAATTATTGCTGTTGGTTTACGCTTGTCTAAACAGTGGCATCCGGTACTGACCTATGGCGATCTGACGCGCCTGGATCCTACAACGGTGACGCCTCAGCAAGTTTTTGATTCTGTCTGCCATATGCGCACGACAAAACTGCCCGATCCGAAAGTAAACGGTAATGCAGGAAGCTTCTTTAAAAACCCGGTTGTCACCGCAGAGATTGCGCAGGAGCTCCTGGCAAAATTCCCAACAGCACCTCATTACCCGCAGGCTGATGGCTCTGTGAAACTGGCAGCAGGCTGGCTGATCGATCAATGCCAGCTAAAAGGCATGCGCATTGGTGGCGCAGCGGTACATCAGCAGCAGGCACTGGTGCTGATCAATGCAGATAATGCGACGAGTCAGGATGTAGTGCAACTTGCACACCATGTGCGCCAAAAAGTCGGTGAGAAATTTAATGTCTGGCTCGAACCAGAGGTCCGGTTTATTGGCCCGCAGGGTGAAATGAATGCTGTGGAGATCATTGCATGAAGGATAATACCGTCCCTCTGACGCTTATTTCATTACTCGCTGACGGCGAATTTCATTCCGGTGAGCAGCTCGGTGAAAAGTTGGGAATGAGCCGTGCCGCAATCAATAAGCATGTCCAGACGTTACGCGACTGGGGGGTTGATGTCTTTACTGTTCCAGGTAAAGGATACAGCTTACCGGAGCCTATCCAACTATTAGATGCTTCACTTATTCATTCTCAACTGGATGGTGGAAATATCACAGTCCTGCCGGTTATCGACTCAACCAATCAGTACCTGATGGACCGAATAGGTCAACTGGAGTCAGGGGATGCCTGTGTCGCTGAATATCAGCAAGCCGGGCGCGGCCGCCGTGGTCGCAAATGGTTTTCACCGTTTGGTGCCAACCTGTACCTTTCAATGTTCTGGCGGTTGGAACAAGGACCGGCTGCCGCGATTGGCCTGAGTCTGGTTATTGGTATCGTCATGGCTGAGGTTTTACGCGATCTGGGCGCAGAGAAGGTACGTGTAAAATGGCCCAACGACCTCTATTTGCTCGACCGTAAGCTGGCAGGGATCCTGGTTGAACTGACCGGTAAGACAGGGGATGCCGCGCAGATTGTTATCGGTGCGGGTATTAATATGTCCATGCGCCGGGTTGAAGAAAATGTGGTTAATCAAGGCTGGATTAACCTGCAGGAAGCGGGCATTAACATTGATCGCAATACCCTTGCTGCCCGACTGATACGTGAGTTGCGTGCTGCGTTAGTGCTCTTTGAGCACGAAGGTTTAGCGCCGTATCTGTCTCGCTGGAAGAGACTGGATAACTTTATCGACCGTCCGGTCAAACTTATTATTGGTGATAAAGAAATATTTGGCATCTCACGTGGAATAGACGCGCAAGGTGCATTATTGCTTGAACAAAAAGGCGAGATCAAACCCTGGATGGGTGGAGAAATATCGCTAAGAAGCGCTGAGTAATAAGAAGGGGAGCTGTTGCTCCCCTTCTTTATTTATTTTCTCAACCTGACTTGCTCAACGGCATGATTGGCACTTTTCGTCATGATTAAGCTTGCTCGCTCACGCGTTGGTAATATATTTTGTTTTAAATTCAGCCAGTTAATCTCTTTCCATAACGATGTGGCGGTGTTGATAGCCTCATCTTCTGATAATTTTGCATAGTTATGGAAATAAGAGTCCGGGTTGGTAAACGCCCCTTCACGGAATTTCAGGAAACGGTTGATATACCACGTCTGGAGTAATTCTTCTGGCGCATCAACATAAATAGAAAAGTCGACAAAGTCAGAAACAAATACATGATGCGGATCGTGAGGATAGTCCATCCCGCTTTGTAATACATTTAGCCCTTCGAGTATTAATATGTCGGGCTGGGCAACGGTTTTGTCGCCATCAGGGATCACATCATAGATGAGATGGGAATAGACCGGCGCCGTGACGTTAGGTACGCCTGATTTCAGATCGGAAACGAATTTAACCAAGCGATGCATATCATAGGACTGGGGGAAGCCTTTCTTCTTCATCAGTCCACGATCTTTCAATACCTGGTTAGGGTGGAGAAAGCCATCGGTAGTAATCAACTCGACCTTGCGATGCTCGGGCCAGCGACTGAGCAAAGCCTGCAAAACACGCGCAGTCGTACTTTTACCGACGGCGACGCTGCCAGCAATGCTAATAATATAAGGAATACGCTCGCCATTCGTGCCTAAAAATTGCTCCAGCACGGCCTGACGTCGCAGGTTCGAACTGATGTAAAAGTTTAGCAAACGCGAGAGAGGCAAATAAATCTCGGCAACTTCTTCCAGCGATAAGTCTTCGTTAATGCCTTTAAGACGAGCAATCTCTTCCTCGGTCAGGGTCATCGGCACGGAATCACGAAGCGCAGCCCACTGGTTGCGATCAAACTGTAGGTAAGGCGACGTTAACGCTTGCTCTTTTATACTCATACGCATGGTCTGGCTGTCATTGCTATATCAGGTCTGCGGTAAAAAACGAAATCATCCCCGGTACGCAATGGCACGCACATTTCAGTTAATTTGGACAATGGGCAGGAGGGTAACACCAGATGGGGGGGAATAATAAGAAAAAATCATCCTCTGAAATGCAATGTGACGAGTATTCCAGATGTATAAAGATGTGCTTTCTCTCTATCAAAGCGTACCTGCCGGAGCAAAATTCCTCTCTGAGGAGGCACCTGACGTTGGAAATTTGTCCAATCCAAAGAGGAAATAGATTATTTATCGGTCGTATAGTGCAAAATGTGAGCGATAGAACATTTTATGCAATTTTTTAGTTGCATGAGTGCGCATGTCTCCATAAAATGCGCGCTACTTGATGCCGACTTAGCTCAGTAGGTAGAGCAACTGACTTGTAATCAGTAGGTCACCAGTTCGATTCCGGTAGTCGGCACCATCAAGTCCGGTGGGGTTCCCGAGCGGCCAAAGGGAGCAGACTGTAAATCTGCCGTCACAGACTTCGAAGGTTCGAATCCTTCCCCCACCACCACTTTCTGGCAGCGTTATCGCCGCCTGAGTTGATTAAAAAATTAATCAGCTCGAACAGAAAAGAGAGAGATCTCTTCTTTGTTGCAGAAAGAACTGGGTAGCCGAGTTTCAGGATGCGGGCATCGTATAATGGCTATTACCTCAGCCTTCCAAGCTGATGATGCGGGTTCGATTCCCGCTGCCCGCTCCAGACGTGCTGATATGGCTCAGTTGGTAGAGCGCACCCTTGGTAAGGGTGAGGTCCCCAGTTCGACTCTGGGTATCAGCACCACTTCACTTCTCCTTCCCGTTTCTCTCTGTTTACTTTTAAAAGCATTCAACAGCTCAGGTATATTGCCTGGTTGATGTGGTGATATCACCGATTTATCCGTGTCTTAGAGGGACAATCGATGTCTAAAGAAAAATTTGAACGTACTAAACCGCACGTTAACGTCGGTACTATCGGCCACGTTGACCATGGTAAAACAACGCTGACCGCTGCAATCACTACCGTTCTGGCTAAAACCTACGGCGGTGCTGCTCGTGCATTCGACCAGATCGATAACGCGCCGGAAGAAAAAGCTCGTGGTATCACCATCAACACTTCTCACGTTGAATATGACACCCCGACTCGCCACTACGCACACGTAGACTGCCCGGGCCACGCCGACTATGTTAAAAACATGATCACCGGTGCTGCGCAGATGGACGGCGCGATCCTGGTTGTTGCTGCGACTGACGGCCCGATGCCGCAGACTCGTGAGCACATCCTGCTGGGTCGTCAGGTAGGCGTTCCGTACATCATCGTGTTCCTGAACAAATGCGACATGGTTGATGACGAAGAGCTGCTGGAACTGGTAGAAATGGAAGTTCGTGAACTTCTGTCTCAGTACGATTTCCCAGGCGACGACACTCCGATCGTTCGTGGTTCTGCTCTGAAAGCGCTGGAAGGCGAAGCAGAGTGGGAAGCGAAAATCATCGAACTGGCTGGCTTCCTGGATTCTTACATCCCAGAACCAGAGCGTGCGATTGACAAGCCGTTCCTGCTGCCTATCGAAGACGTATTCTCCATCTCCGGTCGTGGTACCGTTGTTACCGGTCGTGTAGAGCGCGGTATCATCAAAGTTGGTGAAGAAGTTGAAATCGTTGGTATCAAAGAGACTGCTAAGTCTACCTGTACTGGCGTTGAAATGTTCCGCAAACTGCTGGACGAAGGCCGTGCTGGTGAGAACGTTGGTGTTCTGCTGCGTGGTATCAAACGTGAAGAAATCGAACGTGGTCAGGTACTGGCTAAGCCGGGCTCTATCAAGCCGCACACCAAGTTCGAATCTGAAGTGTACATTCTGTCCAAAGACGAAGGCGGCCGTCATACTCCGTTCTTCAAAGGCTACCGTCCGCAGTTCTACTTCCGTACTACTGACGTGACTGGTACCATCGAACTGCCGGAAGGCGTAGAGATGGTAATGCCGGGCGACAACATCAAAATGGTTGTTACCCTGATCCACCC